>JBARVM010000057.1:0-8747 GCA_049646265.1 Paracoccaceae bacterium | reverse complement strand
CTCTGGCCCGAATTGGCGGCGCAGCCCATGACGCCCGATCGACTGAATAAGGCCCAATTCCTCGTAATAACGCAGGGCAGAGGCCGGTAGCCGCGCCGCTTCTGACAGTTCGCCAATATCAAGAATTTTCACCATTGACCTCAAGCTGACTTGAATTCGTAGGCTGCCCCCTGACGATGATTCTGGCAAGGAGAATGAAGGTGCAGAACCAGCGGACCACGACCGATGAACGGGGGCCAGAAAGAGCGGTCTGGCGTGACAGGCGGGCAATTGCGCTTTTGTTGGCCGCGATGCTGACCACCATGGCCAATTCGACGATCAGCCCGGCGCTGCCAGGCCTTCGGCGCCTTTTTTCAGACGATCCGCATGCGGAACTGCTGACACGCATGTTGGTTTCCGCCCCTTCCCTGACCGTTGTGCTTTGTGCGCCGCTCATCGGTGTGATCACAGACCATCTGGACCGCCGCCGCACTCTGTTGCTGGGTATGGCAATTTTTGTGATCACAGGCATGGCGGGGCTGATCTTGCCGGACCTGCCGAGCATTTTTGCCAGCCGACTTGGCCTTGGCCTTGCCGTGGCCATGATCATGACGACACAGACGGCCCTCGTGGGTGATTTCTTTGCCGGGCCCCGGCGCCAAGCGATGACCGGGCTGCAAATCTCCGCCCGGAATTTCGGCGGGCTGGTCTTTATCACGCTGGCGGGCTGGCTGGCTGCATATGCGCCGCGCCTGCCCTTTGCCGTCTATGGGCTTGCCGCGTTTTTCCTACCCCTCGTCTGGCGGTGGATCCCGCCAACAAACCGCGCCGAACCGGCAAATGCGCGCGCCGATCCGACCTGGACCGCCAGCCCGGCCAAGGTTCACACGCCGCGCTGGCCGCTTCTTGTCGCCGCACTGGCGCTGCTGCAAATGACCACGAACATGATCTTTTTCCTGATGCCGACCCAGCTGCCCTTTTATCTGGAGGCATCAGGCTATGACAGCGCCCGGGCGACGGGTCTGGCGCTTGGCTGCCTGATGATCAGCGGCGGCTTTGCGGCGCTGACCTATCCGCGCGTCGTTGGCCGTCTTGGCTATGGTGGCACCTATGGGCTGGGCTATCTGATCTTTGCAGCCGGGCTATTCAGCCTTGCCATGGCCCATGAGCCGCTGGTGATCGGAGCAGCGGTGGCCGCGGTCGGCGTCGGCTATTCCCTTGTCATGCCGAATTTCGTGGCACTGGCCTTGGATATCGCGCCGCAACGAAAGGCAGGCTTTGCGGGCGGTTTTCTTACTGCCTCTGTCTTTCTGGGGCAGTTCCTTTCGCCGCTGATCAGCACGCCCGTCATCGTCCGGTTCGGCTATGGCCCGACCTATACCGCGGTGGCATTGCTGTTGATAGCGATGGCGGCGGCTGCCCTGTCAGCGCCACTGTTCCGAGCGGCGCGAAAAGGGCAAAGGGCCTGAACCTACCAGCGGCGCAGCGCCGCCTCATCCTCATCGCGGGCGCCAACCCATTCAGCACCGTCGCGGCCGAACTGTTTTTTCCAGAAAGGGGCGCGGGACTTCAGATAATCCATCAAGAACTCCGCCGCCAGAAAGGCTTCCTTCCGGTGGCGGGCGGCGGTGGCCACCATCATGATCGGTTCCTTGGGCAAAAGAGCGCCAAAGCGATGCAGGATCAGCACATGATCGAGCGCCCAACGCCCCCGCGCCTCTGCCTCGATCGCGCGCAGCGCCTTTTCGGTCATGCCGGGGTAATGCTCAATCTCCATGGCCGACAGATTTCCGCCTTCGTCGCGCACCAGTCCTGCAAAGGTCACGATGGCACCGGAACCGCCCGCCAGCTCGGCAAATGCCGCACATTCCGCCCCATAGTCAAAAGGCCCGGACTGAAGGCGGATCGCCATGTCAGCCCCCGGTCATTGGAGGAAAGAAGGCCACTTCGCGAACGCCAGCCAGGGGCGCCTGAAAATCAGCCAACTCCTGATCCACGGCCACACGCAAAGCCCGCAAGTCACTGAAGGCCGCTGCATAGCGCGCATCGCGCTGGCCAAGCTCTGCCACCAGATCGGCCACTGTTACTGCTGCCGTCTCTACCTTTTCGCGCGGCAGGCCGATCCGTTCCCGGACCCAGGCGAAATAGACGACATCAATCATCGGCCCTCCTCAGAAGCGGCACGGATTTCTGGAAATAGTCGAGGCCGGTCAAAAGCGTAAGCGTCGCCGCAACCCAAAGCAGCACAATCCCGGCGTCATTGGCCAGGGACGCGCAGTCACGCTTGCCGCAGGCCCTTATCGGGTCGGCAAGACCGGCTGTCACCGCCTCTGCATATTGTTCGGGGGTCATGCCCTGCATCGCTACACCATTCAGATATTCGAGCCCGGTCCCCAGAAACAAGACCGCAATTGCCACCATCTGTGTGGTCGTCTTCCATTTGGCAAGCTTGGTGACCCGCAATGTCGCGGCATCAGAGCCGAGATATTCGCGCAGGCCCGAAACGAAGACCTCGCGGAACATGATCACGGTTGCTGGCAGGATCAGCCAAGGGTTCATGCCGTTATAGCCGGTGATGACCATGATCGCGATCAAGACCATCGCCTTGTCGGCGATAGGGTCAAGCATGGCGCCAAACTTTGATTCCTGCTTCCACAGGCGCGCCAGATAGCCGTCAAAATAGTCGGTGACCGCCGCGCCTACAAATAATGCCAGCGCGAACCAGTCTGCCCAGGGCCGATGGAAATAAAGGAACATCACCACGACACCCGGCGCGGCGAACAGGCGTAGAACCGTCAGAAAATTCGGCAATGTCCATATCATGCAGCGATTTCTATCTGCTTCGCGCAGGACTGGAAAGCGCTCAGATTCAGTTTCACTCGCTTCGCTGTTCCCAATTTGGAACCCATTTGCCCATTTTTGCCACATGGGTTCCAGAATTTACCCAAGTCTTGTCCGTCCGTCTCCGCATTCTTGCCCGATTTGGCGCAGATACCATCCCTCGGCGGGCGAATGTCTATGTAAGGTGCACAATGGACCGGTTAACGGAAATGGAGGCCTTTGCTACAGTCGTAGACCAGGGGGGTTTTACGGATGCAGCAAAAAAGATGGGGATCTCAAAATCCGCCGTCTCGAAACATGTTTCGGCATTGGAGGCGCGCCTCGGCGCGCGTTTGCTGAACAGAACGACACGTCGGGTGTCGCCAACCGAAATCGGACTGGCCTATTATGACCGTGCCCGTCGGGTGCTGAATGATGCAGGCGAGGCAGATGCGCTGGTCACATCCATGCAGTCTGCGCCCTCTGGCCTGCTCAGGATTTCAGTCGCGACTGACTTCGGTGTGAACCTTCTGTCACCGATTCTCGGGGATTTCCTGCTCGAATATCCCGACATCACCGTGAATATGGTCCTGAACAACCGCTATGTAGAACTAATCTCTGAAGGGTTTGACATGGCCATCCGCGTCGGGGAGCTGGAAGACAGCACGCTGCGCGCCCGCAAATTGACCGATACCGCCAAGCGCATGATTGGTTCTCCCGCCTACTTCGAAAAATATGGCCGCCCGCAAAAGATCGACGATCTGAACGAGCACAAGCTTTTGCACTATTCGAATCAGGCCTCCGGCAATGTGTGGAAAATCACCGCCCCCTCTGGCGAAAAACGCCAGGTCCGCACAGCCGGCTGGCTTTCGGTCAATGACGGGCAATCCTTGCTGAATGCCGCCATTTCCGGTCTGGGCATCGCCTATCTTCCCTCTTTCCTCTATGCCGACGCCATCAAGCAGGGTCTGGTAGAAGAAGCTATTCCCGATCTGCCGATCGAAACGCTGGGCATCTATGCGGTCTATCCCCCGGGCCGCTTCACCCAGCCCAAAGTCCGCGCCTTCATCGACTTTCTGGCGCAGTCCTTCGTCGATAAAGGCCCTGATTCCTGGTAACAGGCAGGGTCGGCACCAAAGCGGCTGCCAACGCTATTCAACGGGTCGAGGCCAGCACCGCCTCGACCCGTCTGTTTTTCTGACGACCCTCTTCGGTCAGATTGGATGCAACCGGCGCCAAGGAGCCCACCCCGTCCGCAGAAACCTGACCGCTTGGCACGCCATATTCCTTGATCAGATGCTCGGCGACCGACAGGGCGCGGCTGCGCGACAGGGCCAGATTGGCGGCATCCGAACCGGTGGCATCTGTATGGCCGACGATCACGATTCGGCGGTCGGGATGGGCAATCAGATAGGCGGCAAGCTGTTCCAAGGACGGATGCGCACCGGCATCTAGGCTTGACGCGCCAGAGGCAAAGCTCAGCCCATCCAGAACGACATGACCGTCCCGTTCCAGAAACGTCCCTATTGCATCGATGACGGCGGGCTGCGGTGCCTCGGTCACTTCAGCCTCGACATCGGCTGGCACGGCGGGGTCAGTGTCGGCGGCCTGCGGCGTGGCAGGGGCCGTCGTGGCTGCGGGCAGAGGTGCCGCCGCCTCTGCGCCGATATAGGTCAGCTGGACAAAGCCGGTGGTTCCTGCGCGGCTGACAAGCACCATGGCATATTCCGCCTTCTCACCCTGCCCCCGCAAAGCTGCAAGATAGCGGAAATCCGACAGGTCCACATGCATGTCCGGTTCCGGCAGAACCTTCAGTTCATAGCGGAAATCGAACCCGCCACAGGCGTCGGTCGCACAGGCGAAAATGGGCGCATAGCCCATCTTGCCCAATCCATCGCGAATGCGATTGCCCAGCGCCAACGTGTCGGCACCAACCTCGGGAATGCGCCAGGCGCTTGTCTCGCTGGCGCCCTGCAGGAGCACTTGCGGAATTTGGCCATCTTCCCACGAACCTACCGCCAGCTTATAGCCATCGCGTGGCAAGGTTACCCGCGCCGTTTCGACAGCTACCGCGGGCAGGTCCGGCATTGGAGCAGCAAATTCCTGCGCCGCACCCTGAATGGCCGTCTGACACAGCAAAAGGGCCGCAAGGCCCGCGCGGATCCCTGTCTTTGTGACTGTACCCGCCTGTTTCATTTAGTCCTGTAGTGGTAGCGGCCAACCTCGGCCATATCCATGGAGCGATAGAGGTCACAAGCGGCCTGGTTGGTGGCGGCGACGGCCAACGCCAGCTTGTCGGCACCCTGATCCAACGCCCAGCCGGCCGCCGCCCGCATAAGGTTGCGCCCCAGCCCCTTGCCGCGCAACTGCGGCGCGACATGGACCGCATGCACCATCGCCACCGATCCATGCGTGGCGACAAAGGCAGCACCGGCGGCGCGGTCCTCTACCCGGCCAAGGATTGCGGTCTTGGGTCCCGTCACCCGCGCCATGACCGCCCGCCGTTCCGGCCCTATCTTGCCCTCATCCCAGATCTCATCGGTGATCGCCAGGGGCGGCCAGATGGCGAAACTGCTCAGCCGCGCCGGGCCTTCGCCATGGATCGAGCGGGCGTCAGCCTCGAACAGAAGCGATGGGTCCGTAACCCAGTACCCCCGCTCCTCCAGCACCGCATCAAGGTCAGCCTGATCATCGCGCACGGAAAAAAGCGCGGGTTGACCCAGCGCAGCATGGGCCGAAGCGGCCGCGTCAATACTGTCCGCGGCATTTGGGGCGATTGCGGTTGCCGACGATACCCGCCTGCCGCCACCCAACCCCTGACGAACCAGCCACCCCCCGACTTTCTGCTGAGATGCGGCAGGCCAGGTGGCCTCCAATACCGCGAATAGTTCGCTCATGGCCGTGCCTCTCCCAGCCGGTCCGCCAATTCCGCCATGGCCAGATCAAGGCGCACGCTATCTTGGCCTCGGATCACAAGATTCGTGCCATAGACGCCCTCTTGCACAAAGGGGTAAGAACCAAAGGAAAGGTCGGGATAGGCCTCGGCCAGTGCGGCCAGATCAGCGGCAATCTGCCCCTCCCCCCGCACAACCCGCAAGGTCTGCGACAGAACCGGGCGCCCCCCGGTCAGCCGTGGTAAAAGCGATGCGACCATCGCCTGAAAGATGTTCGGCACCCCGGCCATGACATGGACATTGCCAAGGCTGAAGCCGGGCGCGGCGGAAATCGGATTGTCGATCAGGACCGCCGCCGCAGGTATCCGGGCCATGCGCAGGCGGGCTGCGTTCAACTCTCCGCCGGTGCGGTCATAATGGGCCTGCAGGATAGCGCGGGCATCTTCGCGCACCTCGATCGGCACATGAAGCGCCGCCGCCACAGCATCTGCCGTGATATCGTCATGCGTCGGCCCGATGCCGCCCGAGGTGAATAGATGCGTGTGGCGCGGGCCAAGGTCGCGGATCGCATTGACGATCGCCTCGTGCCGGTCGGCCACCATGCGCACTTCGCAAAGGTCGATGCCGATCTTCGTCAGCTCTTGTGCCAGAAAATGCATGTTCGCATCGCGTGTGCGTCCTGACAGGATCTCATCCCCGATGACAAGTATTGCGGCGGTCGGATTATTCATCGGCTCCCTCTGGCTGATCATCCTATGCTATAGGGCGGCAATGGCAGGCGGAAAAGCCCTTCTCGCGGCCCACTGGCCAAGCGGGTAAAAATTCACTATCTAGACCGCGAAAAAGGAAGGATCTGTTGCTGTGGACGAACCGCGAGGCCGTTTGACGAAAGACGGTATCAGGCTGCACGACTCGGCCGACTTTGCCGGTATGCGCAAGGCTGGCGCCGCGGCTGCGGCGATTTTAGATGCGGTGGGGCCGCTGGTCGTGCCTGGCGCCACCACCGAAATGCTCGACGATTTCGTCCGCGCCGAGGTTGAACGGCGCGGCGCAACCTCGGCCACGATCGGCTACCGGGGCTATCAGCATGCCTCCTGCATCAGCGTCAACCATGTCGTCTGCCATGGCATTCCCGGTCCGAAGGTGCTGAAGGATGGCGATATCCTGAATATCGACGTCACGGTCATCGTCGATGGCTGGTTCGGCGACACAAGCCGCATGTATGTGGCCGGCAGCCTGTCGCGCAAGGCCGAACGGCTGATTCAGGTCACACATGACGCGCTCTTTCGCGGGATAGAGGCGGTAAGGCCCGGCAATACCTTTGGCGATATCGGCCATGCCATCCAATCCTATGTGGAGGCGCAGCGCATGTCAGTGGTGCGCGATTTTTGCGGCCACGGGTTGGGGCAGGTATTTCACGCGCCGCCGAACGTGCTACATTATGGCCGCCCCGGCACCGAACCGCGGCTGGAGGAAGGCATGTTCTTTACCATCGAGCCGATGGTCAACCTTGGCCGACCCGAAACCAAGGTCCTTGCCGATGACTGGACGGCCGTGACGCGCGACAAATCGCTGTCGGCGCAGTTTGAACATTCGATCGGCGTTACGGCCGACGGATGCGAGATTTTCACCCTCTCGCCCACCGGCAAGTTCCATCCGACCTGGTAAACCGCCCTTCTTCGCCTAAACCCTGTCTGTGGCCAGCATGTCTCGAACCATCGGCGCAACCTTGGTGCCGTAAAGCTCGATGGAACGCATCAGCTTTTCATGTGGCAACGGGCCAGAGGAATATTTCATCTCGAACCGGCCAAGGCCCAGCGCGCGGACCGTCGCGGCGATCTTGCGCGCCACCGTTTCGGGTGTTCCGACATAAAGCGACCCCCGCGTTACTTCATTCAAGAAATGATCATGGGTGGTGGGCGGCCAGCCCCGTTCACGGCCGATCCGGTCGTGCAGGGCCTTGTAATGCGGCCAGATATCCTCTTGCGCCTGCGCATCGCTTTCGGCCACATAACCGGGTGAATGCACGCCCAAGGGTTTCGGCGGGTTGCCGACCTGCTGATAGGCCTGCTGATACAAATCGACAAAGGGGCGGAATCGGGTCGGGCTGCCGCCGATAATCGCCAGGATCATCGGCAAATCGTAATGAACCGCCCGCACCACAGACTCCGGCGTGCCGCCAACCCCGATCCACACTTTCAGCCCCTCTGGGCCAAGCGGCGGATAAACCCTCTGCCGGTTCAGCGGTGGGCGCGTCTTGCCCTGCCAACTGACCATCGGATTGCGGATCAGTTGGGTAAAGAGGTCCAGCTTTTCTTCGAAAAGCATACCGTAATCGGCCAGATCGAGCCCGAAAAGCGGGAAACTTTCGGTAAAGGAGCCCCGTCCGAGGATCACTTCTGCCCGCCCGCCTGACAGGGCGTTCAGGGTGGAGAAGCGCTGGAAGAGCCGCACCGGATCGTCCGAGGACAGGACCGTGACAGCGGTGCCCATGCGAATGCGATCGGTCTTGGCGGCAATGGCACCAAGGATCACCTCTGGCGCGGAAATGGCAAAATCGTCGCGATGATGTTCGCCAAGCCCGATATAGTCGAGCCCGACCTGATCGGCCAGAACCGCCTCTGCCACAACATTGCGGATTACCTGCGACTGCGGCAGCTTTTGGCCGTCAGGGCCAAAGGTCACATCGCCGAAAGTATCGATGGCAAATTCAAGGGGACTGGTCATCCTGGCATCCTGTCAGAAACTTTCGGGCGCGGCCAGGCATGGGGTCCAGCCCGCGTCGCTGTCGATCAGATATGGCTTTTGTCGCCAAGACAAGGGGCTGAAAGGCTCTCAGCCGGCTTCAACCGTTGTCGCGCAAAACCGTGCCCGCCAGATAAAGCGAGCCACAAATAAGGATGCGCGATCCGGGATCTGCGGCAGCACTCGCGCGCACCGCCGACAGAACACTTTCTGCGGTCCCGGCGGTGATCCCTGCCCTTGCCGCCGCTGCCTGAGTTTCCTCGGCAGTCAGCGTATTGGCCTCGCCGGGGATAGAGACGGCTGTCAGGC
>JBARVM010000056.1:0-11361 GCA_049646265.1 Paracoccaceae bacterium | reverse complement strand
AACGGCTTTCACCTTTGCCGCAAAGGGGCCAACCAGACCATAGGCCATGAAAACGCCCATGAACGTCCCGACCAGCGCCGAGCCGATCATGCCGCCAAGGATCTGCGGTGGCTGGTCGATCGAGCCCATGGTCTTGATAACACCTAGAACCGCCGCGACGATGCCCAGTGCCGGCATACCGTCAGCAATCGATTGGAGCGCGTGGCTGGAATGCATGGCATGGTGCAGATTGGCCTCCAGCTGCTTTTCCAGCACTTCCTCAACCTGATGCGGATCGTCATAATTCATCGAGGCGGCGCGCATCGTGTCGCAGATAAGTTCGATGATCTCATGGTCATGGCTGATTTTGGGATATTTCCCGAAAATCGATGATTCCGCCGGGTTTTCAATATGTTCTTCCAGCCCAACCGGGTTGGCGCGCGCCAGTTTGACCAGTTCGAACAGCAGGCACAGAAGGTCGCGGTAGTCCTGCGGTTTCCATTTGGACCCTTTGAAAACCTTGCCGACATCCTTCGTGGTCTGTTTGACGGCGGGCATGTCATTGGCCAACACAAAGGCGCCAACGGCGGCCCCCCCGATCATGATCAATTCCCACGGCGCCGCTTCGAGCACGATGCCCATTTTGCCGCCGTGGGCTACATAGCCCCCGAACACCATGACAAAAATGATGACGATGCCGATTACGCCGACCATGTTTTCGTTCCTCGCCCGTTTCCACGCAGGTGCCCATTCTTGGCTACCGCCAGTTAAATTTCTGTCAGCTTCCAGGGGAGGGCGGCTAACTTTTCGGTGCTTTCGCGTTGCGACCGGCCAGTACCACGCTGATATTATAGGCGCGGTCCGGGGCAATGCCCGCCAATATCGCTGCTGCGACGGGCGGCGACATTTGCGCCAGAAAGCCTGCAGCAAATTCGGGGTCCATTTCGGCAAAGAGGTCGGCCGCCTGTTTCGGTTTCATGTTTTCATACATGGCTACCAGCTTGGCCACGTCCTTTTCCGCCGCCTTGTCGGCCAGAGCGATGGTCGCTGCCAGATTGGCCTCTGCCGCCTCCAGTGCTGCGATCTTTTCCGCGATACCGGCCTTGGCCAGCTCTACCGTCTTGCTTTGTTCGGCCACCAGCGCCTCGCGCTCAGCAAGGCGGCTTTCGCGCAGGGCCAGCGCCTCCATCAAGGCCGCGGCGCCTTCACCGGATTCGCAGCTTTGCGGCGCGGTCCCTTCGTGGCTATCGGGCGGCGTAGTTGCCATGGCGCGTCCGATGCCGGAACCGACCTTCAGCACGCCGGAAAGGCCTAAAAAAAGTGCCAGAATGAACAGGCTGCCGGCCCGCCGACGGCGGGGGCTGCGCTGACGGGCGGTGGCGGCTGGCCTGAAAAGACCGATTCTCATGCGGCCTCCTCTGCCTGCCGGCTTGTCGAGAACTCGGCGTTCATCCGGGCGCGGCTTTGGTTGTGGACCACCCTCTTGCGGCGCGCCACACCCTCTGCCGGGCTTGGCAGATCGTGGAGGGTCGCGATCAATATCTCCAGATCACGGGCGGATTTTTCGGCCCGTTCGGTCAGTTCCGTCAGATGAAGGGTGGACTCATTTGCGGCGGACCGGGCCGCGGCAAGGGCGCGGGTCATATCGTCAACCTGCCCTGACAGGACGGCGATCGCCCCGCCCAGTTCGGATTCCAACGTGCTGAAACGCCGCAAGCGACGCGCCAGAACATAGCAAAAGAGCCCCGCCCCCAAAGCGCCCGCGCCCAACAGAAAATCCGCGATAAGTTCCATCCGAGGCTCCTAGTTGATAATGAATTCGGTGATCAGAAGGTCGCGCACGCGTCCTTCTCCGGTCACGATCTGGATCCGGCGCAGGATCTGCGCCCTTAGCCGGACCATCGCTGTGGGATCTTCCAGTTCCGACATGTCGACGGCGCGCAGATAGCCGTTCATCACATCGATGACGCGCGGCAGAAGAGTTGCCGTCTCTTCCAGATAGGCTTTTTCGACCTCCAACTGCGAGGTGAAGCGCAGGAAGCGACCCTTTGCCGTGGGCCCCAGCGAGATGGTCAAAGGTTCTATCGGGATGAAACCGATGTCGGGCATGGCGCCGGGCGTAACCGTTTGCGCATGCGGGTCATCAAGGCCGCTGCCATGGCCCAATATCATGCCGGTATAGACGGCGAAAAAGCCGCCGCCGCCGAGGACGAGCATCAGGACGAGCCCGATGATCATCGGCTTTTTCGACTTTTTCGGGCTGCTTTCTTCGACTTCTGCGGTGGCGTCAGACATGTTCGGTTCCGTCAATGGCATTACCCCATATAGCCCCAAGCGAACTAACTGATTGTTAAGCGCAATCGGCCAATGATGGCTGTCATGGGCAGAAGCCCGGATGAGGGAGGCTGAAAGCGTGCCGCAAATTATTACCGTCTGGCAGGCGTTGGATCCGCGCAAGAGGATGATCGTCATTCTGGCCAGTCTGGCCATGTTTGCAGCGGTTTACGGCCTTGCAGCGGTGGCCACGCGACCGTCGCTTTCCCTGCTTTATGCCGGTATCGACAGCGCCCGCGCAGCAGAGGTGTTGACGGCGCTTGATCAGCAGGGCGTGGAATATGAAGTGCGCGCGCAGGCCATCTATGTTGATTCGTCGCAACGTGACGAGCTGCGGATAAGTCTTGCAGCCCAGGGTCTGCCGGCCAATTCCGGTGGCGGCTATGAGATTCTCGAAGGCCTGTCGGGTTTTGGCACCACCTCGCAGATGTTCGACGCCGCCTATCTGCGCGCCAAGGAGGGGGAGCTGGCGCGCACCATCGCGGCGCTGCCCAATATGCGCACGGTAAGGGTACATATTTCCAGCAGCGCGCCGCAGGGATTCCGTGCTGCCTCGACGCCCACAGCCTCTGTCGCGGTCACGACCCGCGACGGGGCCTTGTCGCCCGCGCATGCCAAGGCGTTGCGCTTTCTCGTCGCAGCGGCAGTGGCGGGCATGAAACCCGACGATGTGGCCGTTATCGACGGCGAGGGTGGTTTGATTGCGTCCGACGATAACGCGGGCGCAAAGCCGAGCGGCGACAGGGCTGCGGAGTTGAGGGAGAATGTCCAGCGGCTGATAGAGGCGCGGGTCGGCTATGGCAAGGCGGTGGTCGAAGTGGCGGTGGAGACTGTCACCGAGAGCGAGGCAATTTCGGAACGCACCATCGACCCACAGGGGCGCGTGGCCATTTCGTCGGAGAATGAGGAACAGACATCCTCCTCCAGCAACCAGGGTGGCGGGGCGGTTACCGTCGCCTCCAACCTGCCGACGGGCGATGCGGGCGGTACCGGCAAGTCGGCGCAAAGCAATGACAGCCAGACCCGCGAGCGGGTGAATTACGAGGTCAGCGAAACCAAGAGAGAGCTGGTTCGCGCACCCGGCGCGGTGAAACGGCTGACCGTTGCGGTGCTGGTGGATGGTCTTGCCTCGACCGATGCGGCGGGAAGCCCGGTCTGGCAGCCCCGCCCGGAAGAGGAGTTGACGGCCCTGCGCGATCTGGTGGCGGCGGCGGTGGGTTATGACGAGAGCCGGGGCGATGTCATCACCATCCGCTCCCTGGCTTTTGAACCGATCGCGGCGCTTGGGACAGAGGTTAGCGCCTCCATGCTGCCGGCCTTTGCCATCGACGTGATGACGCTGGTGCAACTTGGTGTTCTGGCGATTGTATCCCTCGTTCTTGGCCTCTTTGTCCTGCGCCCGATCCTTCTGTCGAGAGAGGCGGCGGCACATGCCGCCCTGCCGGCGCCTGCTGGCGGCTCCGCTCTGTCAGGGGAGATCGATGACGGGGATTTTTTCGTCAATAGAGTCGATTTCGGCGACAACGCCCTGTCGATGGGTGGCGGGGGCGGCCTAAGCGCTGGCGGTTTGGGAGATTTTCGGTCGTCGGAAGTCGGGGACGGTCAGGATGAGCCGGTTGCTCGCCTCCGCCGTCTGATCGCTGACAGAGAGGAAGAGACGGTGGAAATCCTGAAAAGCTGGATGGACGATCCGCAGGCGGAAACGGCGTAATGGCGCGGCTTTTAAGACTTGAAACCTTCGACATGCCCGCAACGGGCAGCCGCCTGCCAGAGCAGATGCAATCCGAGTTGGAGGAGATACGCCTGTCATCCTATGAGACAGGCTATGCGGCGGGTTGGGATGATGCGGTCGGTGCACAAAGCGGCGATATTTCCCGCCTCCGCGCCGATCTTGGCAGAAACCTGACGGCCATGGCCCTGAGTTATCAAGAGGCGCGCCAACATATTCTGGCGGCACTTGAGCCATTGCTGCAAAGCGTTGTGGGCAAGGTTCTTCCGGCCATCGCACGCCAAACGTTGGGTCAGATGATCCTTGAAGAGATTCGGCCCCATGCCGAAACCATGGCCTCGGCGCCGGTGATCGTGCGTATAGCCCCGGAAAATCGCGAGATGGTGGCGCAGTTACTGTCCGCCGAGACCGATCTTCCAATCGAGGTGGCGGAAGAGCCGACGCTTGGCCCCGGGCAGGCCTATCTCACGCTTGGGCAGGCCGAGCTGGAGGTCGATCTTGACGGGGTCGTCGATGCAATTGCGGCGGCCGTATCCACGTTCTTTCAAATCGAAGGTGAAAAGGACTGAACATGAGTGACCTGAATGAGCAGAGCGAAAGCCCCTTTAATCAGGTGCCGATCACCATCACGATCTCGGTCGGCCGTGCCCGCCCGGCGGTGAAAGAGCTGCTGCGGCTGACGCGCGATTCGGTTCTGCCGCTGGACAGCCGCGTCGATGACCCGGTGGAACTTTTTGTCGGCGATAAGCTGATAGGCCGGGGTGCCCTGACCGAATTGGAGGGCGACCGCGCCGGGCAACTGGCGGTTCGGCTGACCGAGGTGGCAGATCTCAAGGGCGGGCTTTGATGCCAAAGGTCGGGCTCATGAGCGGCCCCAGGCCGCTTGTTTTACTGGTTCTGGCGGTCTTTGCGGTTCTGGCCGGTGCCCTTCCTTCCGCCGCTCAATCGATCCAGATCACCGGGCTTGATCAGGCGACGGCTTCGCTGACCAGCCAGTCGATGTTGCTGATCGCGGCCATCACGCTGCTGAGCCTCGCGCCCGGTCTTGCCGTGATGATCACCTGCTTCCCCTTCATCGTGACCGTCATGTCGATCTTGCGGCAGGCCATCGGCTTGCAGCAATCGCCGCCCAACATGCTGATCGTTTCGCTGTCGCTCTTCCTGACCTGGTTCATAATGGAGCCGGTCTTTACCGAGGCGTGGCTGACAGCCGGAAAACCGCTGATGGAGGGCAGCCTTGACCTGCCCGCCGCGATGGAAACCGGTATCCTGCCCTTTCGGGCCTTCATGGCGGCCCGGCTCGACCCCGACACATTGCGGGAACTGGCGATCCTCAGGCCTGAAACCGCCGCGTTGACCGATGCAGGCGATGCGCCGCTGTCGCTGCTGATCCCGTCTTTCATGTTGTCAGAGGTGGCACGGGCCTTCGAGATCGGCTTTCTTATCTATCTGCCGTTTCTGATCATCGATCTGGTCGTCTCGGCCATCCTCATGTCGATGGGGATGATGATGGTGCCGCCTGCCGTGGTGTCCATGCCGTTCAAACTGGCCTTTTTTGTCGTGGCGGATGGCTGGGCGCTGATATCCGGCGCGCTGGTGCGGAGTTATTTCTAGCCCCTCAAACTGGCGCGCTGCGGTATTGTGGGCAAATTACAGCCCCCGGGCCGCGGGTTGATCTGGACTTGGGGCCAGCGCTCGCCTATCTCAACCGGACCATGGCCCAGGATACAGACAAGAATTACAAGGTTATTGCCGAAAACCGCCGCGCGCGGTTCGACTATTTCATCGAGAACGATCTGGAGGTTGGCATTGTCCTGACCGGCTCGGAGGTGAAGTCTCTGCGCACAGGCCAATCGAACATCGCCGAAAGCTACGCCTCTGTCGAAGGGGCGGAACTGTGGCTGATCAACAGCTATATCGCCGCCTACAAGCAGGCCGGTGTTTTTGGGCATGAAGAACGGCGGAGGCGCAAACTGCTGGTTTCGCGGAAGGAGCTGTCGCGCCTTTGGCAGGCGATTGGCCGCGAGGGTATGACGCTGGTGCCGCTGGTGATGTATTTCAATCATCGCGGCCGGGTGAAGCTGAAAATCGGCATCGCCAAGGGCAAGAAAGCCACTGACAAGCGAGAGACGGAAGCCAAACGCGACTGGAACCGCCAAAAACAGCGGCTGCTGAAGCAAGGCTAAAGGCTGCCAAACCATAATCATTGATTGCAAGTAGCGAAAATGCAAATCTTCGCCAGCCGGGCGCGTTGGCCAGGTGCCCGGTCCATGTGTATTGGCCATGTGAAGGGATAGTGGGATGGAACAACTGATCATCAGTCTTGTTACCGGCGCGGTTGGCGGCAATATTGCCGGAAAGCTTCTAAAGAACCTGGACCTCGGACTATTGGGCAACTCGATCGCGGGTGTTGCCGGCGGCGCCATCGGCCAGCAGGTACTGGCCCAGCTTGGCGGCGGCGGGATGGATTCGATCATCTCTTCCGTTGCGGGCGGTGGTGTAGGCGGCGCAGTCGTAATGGCGATCGTCGGGATTATCCGCAAAGCCATGGCAAAGTAACCAACCCAGATGGGGCGGCAGACCGAATAGTGCCGCCCCCCTACCAACTCGCCCTTGCCTCTGGCGCCAAGTCGCAGATAATCCTTTTCTGCGTGATGGAGTGGCAAGAATGGCGGATGACCCCAAGACCTTGGTTTCGACGGAATGGCTGTCGCAGCATCTGAAAGATCCCGATCTGCGGATCTTGGATGCCAGCTGGTACATGCCCGATGAGGGGCGCGATGCGCGGGCGGAGTATGATCAGGCGCATATTCCTGGCGCTCGCTTTTTCGACATCGACGCTATCGCCGACACACGGTCGGGCCTGCCGCACATGGCACCGCCGGTCGAGATGTTCATCAGCCGGATGCGGGCCATGGGTGTGGGCGATGGCCATCAGGTTGTCGTATATGACGGCTCCGGGCTATTTTCTGCCGCGCGGGTTTGGTGGACCTTTCGCCTGATGGGCAAGGTTGATGTGGCGGTTCTGGATGGCGGCCTGCCGAAATGGCGGGCCGAGGGGCGGCCACTGGAAGATATGCCAACCATAATGCGCGACCGCCATATCACCGTGCAGCGCCAGGCACATATGGTCAAGGACGTGACGCAGGTGGCTGCGGCCTCCAAACTGGGCGATCATACGATTATCGACGCGCGCTCTGCCCCACGCTTTCGCGGCGAAGAGGCGGAGCCGCGCCCGGGTTTGCGCAGCGGCCATATTCCCAATGCGGTCAATGTGCCTTTCCGTTCTGTGTTGAATGGCGATGGCACGATGAAATCCCCGACCGAACTGGCCAAAATCTTTGTCAATGCCGGGGCTGATCTGACCAAGCCGGTCATCACCAGCTGTGGTTCCGGCGTCACCGCCGCTGTGCTCAATCTGGCGTTGGAGCGGTTGGGCAACCGCAATCATGCGCTTTATGACGGGTCTTGGGCGGAATGGGGCATGTATGGCGACCTCAAAGTCGCGACGGGCTGAAAGGAACGGCAATGTTTGAAGGTCTGAAACCGCAACCGGCGGACGCCATCCTGCGACTTATCGGCCTTTACCGGGATGACCCGCGCCCGGGCAAGATCGACCTTGGTGTGGGCGTCTACAAGGATGCAGAGGGTCGGACACCCGTGATGCGCGCCGTCAAGGCGGCCGAGGAAATTCTTTGGCGGAACGAGACGACCAAGACCTATACAGCGCTGGCCGGCGAGCCTGCCTTTCTGAAGGCGATGAGCAATCTGGTGTTGGGCGACGCGGTTGAACAAAAACGGCTTTGCGCCGTGGCAACGCCCGGCGGGACAGGCGGCATTCGCATCGCCTTTGAGCTGATCAGGATGACATCGCCCGGGGCCACGATCTGGGTATCGGACCCGACCTGGCCGAACCATCTGGCCATCCTGAATTATCTCGGTATGGCGCACCGCCCCTATCGCTATTTCGATGCTGAAAGCCGCGGGGTGGATTTTGCCGGGATGATGTCGGATCTTGCCGCGGCGGTAAGGCCGGGCGACGTCGTTCTTTTGCACGGCTGCTGCCATAACCCCACTGGTGCCAATCTGACGCCGCCGGAATGGGCAGAGCTGGCGGATTTTCTGAAAAAGTCCGGTGCGGTTCCAATGATCGACATCGCCTATCAGGGGTTCGGCGACGGGTTGGAGGAAGATGCGCGCGGCACCAGAACCGTCGCGGCGGCGGTGCCAGAGGCGCTGATCGTGGCCTCCTGCAGCAAGAATTTCGGCATTTACCGCGAACGGACCGGCATCCTAATGGCTCTTTGCGAGGCCTCGCAGCAGGAGGCGACGCAAAGCACGTTGGCGTCGCTGAACCGGCTCAACTATTCCTTCCCGCCCGATTATGGCGCGCGGCTGGTGTCTACGATCCTGACAAGCCCCGACCTGCGCGCCAGTTGGCAGGCGGAGTTGGAGGAGGTGCGGCTGAACATGTTGTCGCTGCGCCAGCAACTGGCCGATGAGCTGCGCCGCCTGTCCGGTTCTGACCGCTTTGGCTTCATCGCCCAGCATCGCGGCATGTTTTCGCGCCTTGGTGCCACGCCCGATCAGGTCGAGCGGCTGCGTCTGGATCATGGGATCTACATGGTCAGTGACAGCCGGGTCAATATCGCCGGGCTCAATCCGGCGTCGGTCCCGGTTCTGGCGCAGGCGCTGTTGACCGTTGGGGCCTGATTGGCGGGACCTTTTGGCGCGCCGGTAATCTGCTGGCTCCACATTTCGGTTCAATACGGATATGGTTTGGGCAAAACCAACAAACGATATTGAAGGCGCAGTAAAATGGCAGGTTCGGGCGGCAAAAAACCCCCATTGGTAGCGGACAGGCGCCATGCCCCGCAAAGGCCAGCAGCCAAGGCGCCGGCGCGGCAACGTACGGCACGGCGGAAATCCGCCACGCGTCAACGGAGCAGCAATTTCCTTGTACGTCTGGTAAGCGGCACATTCGGCCTGTTATTCCGGCTGTTCTGGGGGATCGGCTGGCGCGTCGGTCTTTTTGCCGGTTTTGTACTGTTCGGCTTTAGCTATTACTATTATTCGCAACTGCCACCGTTGGAGGCGTTGATAGATGCGCGCGCCAAGGGCTCTGTCACGCTGCTTGACAGCGAAGGGCGGGTTTATGCCTGGCGCGGGGAAACCTTTGGCGGGAAGATCGACGCCACGACCGCCTCTCCCTATCTGCGCGACGCGGTTATCGCGACGGAGGATAAGCGGTTTTACCGGCATTTCGGCATCAGCCCGCGCGGCATCGCGTCAGCGATCAAAATCAACATGTCCGAAGGTCGCGGGCCGTTTCAAGGTAATGGCGGCTCTACGATCACCCAACAGTTGGCCAAACTCCTCTGTCTCGGCGCCACCTATGACCCGAAAGTCTGGGCAACAGAGGCCGCCTATGAAGAGGACTGCCGCAGCGGTGGCCTGCGGCGCAAGTTGAAGGAAATCCCCTATGCCTTCGCACTCGAGGCGAAATACGGCAAGGCGGGGGTTCTTTCGCTCTATCTCAACCGGGCCTATCTGGGGGCCGGTGCGCGCGGGTTCGAGGCGGCGGCACAGCGCTATTTCGGTAAATCGGCGAACGAGGTTGATCCGGCCGAAGCCGCGATGCTGGCGGGGCTGTTGAAGGCGCCGTCCAAATATGCGCCGACCAACAATCTTCAACGGGCCCGCGACCGGGCCGATGTGATCCTTGGTCTCATGCATGATCAGGGCTATCTGACCGACGCGGAATATGCCGATGCGCGCGCGCATCCCGCAGCCCTTTCCCGCGCGGCGCAAGAACGGGCGGGTGGCTACTTCGCGGACTGGGTCATGGAAACCGGTCCGGCCTTTCTGACCAAGGAGACGACGGAAGATGTGGTGATCAAGACCACGCTCGACCGGCGCATCCAGAAGGCAGCGGAAGAGGCGCTGAACTATGTCTTTTCCGAAAAGGTAAAGGCGGGATCAAAGGCCGAGGCGGCAGTGGTTGTCATGTCGGCCGACGGGGCGGTGCGCGCCATGGTTGGCGGGCGGGAATCGCAGGTATCGGGTGCCTTCAACCGCGCCACCCAGGCGCTGCGTCAGACAGGCTCCACCTTCAAACCCTTTGTCTATGCGGCGGCGCTCGACATGGGTTATTCGATGAATTCCCTGGTCGAGGATGCGCCTCTTTGCCTTTACATCAGTGGTTCCGGCGACTGGTGCCCCAAGAATTATTCGCCGGACTACATGGGAACCATCACCCTGACCGACGCGCTGGTTCATTCGGTCAATACGGCGACCGTGCGGGTTTCGCAGGCGACCGGTTTGGAGGCCGTGCGCCAGGTGGCGATGGATTTCGGCTTTGCCTCCGATCTTGCCAGTGGCCCCGCAATAGCACTTGGTGCCTCGGAATCGACACTGCTCGACATGACGGGCGCCTATGCCGGGATCCTCAATGGCGGCTCGTCGGTCAAGCCTTATGGGCTGATAGAGCTGCGCATTCAGGGCGATGACGCGGTGCTGCTGGGTCAGCAGGGCGGTATCGGCGAAAGGGTCATTTCCGAAGAGGCGGCCGCACAGCTTGTCTATATGATGAATCAGGTGATCGAACGGGGTACCGGACGCCGGGCGCGGCTGGATGGTTGGCAGGCGGCGGGCAAGACCGGTACGACGCAGGGTGCGCGCGACGCCTGGTTCATCGGCTTTACCGCCGATTATGTGACCGGCGTCTGGATGGGGAATGACGATAACACACCGCTTTCAGGTGTGACGGGCGGCGGCTTGCCGGCGGATATCTGGCACGAGGTGATGGTACGGGTGAATGCCGACCTTGATCCTTTGCCGTTGCCGATGATCCGCCCGTCGCAGGTGGCGGCATCCATGCCCGACAATCCAAACGCCGCGGGTGATCCGTTTGAAGAGGACGGGATCATGCCGCCTGCGAACCAGCAGCAGGGCACGACCAAGAAGAAGAAAAAGAAACATAATGGCAAGAAACTTGGCGATATCCTTCTGGATATCCTGCGCGGCAACTGACGCGGCCCGCCGCTTTGGCGGCGGCCCTGCCCTGTCAGATGGACTTTAGGTTGGCGATCAGCTTGTCGATATTGCCGCCAGACTTGTCGAGCATAGCGCCAATCTCTGTCCGCTCAGCCGCCAGCATGTTTACGCCTTCAATGATGATATTGAAGAACCGTCGCTGGCCGCCTATTTCGAACACGTGCCAGCGTACCTCGAACGGGGCCTGACCACTGAGTTTCGCTGTCGAGACGACCTCGAAAAACTTCGTCAAGGGCCGCGCATCCCGCACCTCGATCTTGCCG
>JBARVM010000055.1:0-3636 GCA_049646265.1 Paracoccaceae bacterium | reverse complement strand
TTGACGATGGGCAGCGTGTCGACGCCGATCTGCCGGCCGAGGATCTGCAATTGTTCCATCGCGGCGGGGCGGTTGGTGTCGAGCGAGGCCATCAAGACGCGCTTGTCGTTCTTTTCAGTCAGCCGTTTGGCCAGTTTCGCCGTTGTCGTGGTCTTGCCGGACCCCTGCAGACCCACCATCAGGATGGGCGAGGGCGGGTTGTCGATCTTCAGCGGCTCGATCTCGGCATCGCCGGCCAGAACCCTGACCAGCTCGTCATGGACGATCTTGACGACCTGCTGGCCCGGGGTCACCGATTTGGTCACCGCCTGTCCGGCTGCCTTGCCCTCTACCGCCTTGATGAAGTCGCGCGCCACGGGCAGGGAAACGTCAGCCTCGAGCAGGGCGACGCGCACTTCGCGCAGCGCCGTGGCTACGTCCGCCTCGGACAGCGCACCCTGTTTCGTCAGCCGGTCAAAGACACCACCAAGGCGTTCTGACAGATTCTCGAACATGTCGCGGCCCTCCTTGGCCCGTTACCCTTGCGCCCCCAAGATAGGCAGGAAGTGCCCAAACACAAATCGCGCCAGTGGGCGCAACGCGCTGACTGACGGCGATCCCCGAAATGACCGGGGACCGGAAGTATCAGAACTTCCGGGAATTCAACTGCGGGCGATAGGGGAAACCGGCGGCGGAGTCAAGGATGTGGCCGGAGGAGGGTGGTGTCAGAGTTTGGATTTCCGATCGGCGGGACGAAGCGGACTTTTGCTGCACTGACAGAAGATCTCGTTTTGCAGGTCGAAAAGTTCTCTCGGCACATCGTGTCGCAAACTGCATATCAATGGCAGCGTTCAACGGATACCATCGGTATCGGAGAACTACACAGGAATGGTAAATGGCCGAAGTCGGGAAAATACCGGCAATCCCGACGGGGTCCGTCACCCTTGCGATTGTTCTCTGTCTGATTTCCCTGGTGTTTTTTGACCTGATGGGACTGGTCATCAAGCGTCTGTCCGTTGATTACACTGCGGCGGAACTGTCCGCCTACCGCAATATCTTTGGACTGGTGCCCAGCTTTATCGCGCTTTGGTCATCGCCAGCCTGGCAAAGGAACGGGCGGCGCCTGCGTGTCCGCCAATGGGGTCTGATCTGCATGCGGGGTCTGATCGTCACCTTCGCACAGTTGATGTTCTATCTATCGCTGGGTCTGATTGCCTTTGCCACGGCGACGACCATTTCCTATTCCAGCGGGCTTTTCATGACAGCCTTCGCCGTGCTGCTGCTGGGTGAACGGGTGGGTCTCATCCGTTGGATCGCGGTGTTGATTGGCTTTGTCGGTGTCTTGATGGTTATGGGTCCGGGGCGTGAAACATTTACCTTGGCGTCCCTCTTGCCACTGGGGGCAGCCACACTCTATGCGCTGACGGGCGTGACAGCGCGGTTGTTTGACGAGGAAGTACCAAGCGCTTTGGTCAATTTGTACTCCACTGGCTGTGCCGTTGTCGGATCGGTAACGCTCGCGCTTTACCTCGGCGGTTTTTCCACTGTTCGATCTGCGTCCGATCTTGGATGGATTATGGCGATGGGAGGTTTCGGCGGAACCGCTGTATTGCTGATGGTTGTGTCTTTCAGGATGACCGAACAAAGCAACCTTGCCCCATTCAGTTATTTCGGCATTCCGATGGCATTCTTTTTCGGATGGGTGTTTTTTGGCGAAGCGCCGATACGAGACCTCTTTCCTGGCGCTATCCTGATCGTCGGCGGCGGGCTGTTGGTCGTTTGGCGGGAGCGTCAGCAGAACAAGCTGGCTCAGGAAACCAAATGATAACCAAGCGTCAGCACCAGTTTGGATGAGCTATCTCTGCGGTTGCATGTTAGGCAGTCCGGGCATTTCCGCCCTGGGCTGAAAACGGAAATTCAATTTGTGACCCGATCCGGGCGGGCTATTGCCCGCCCTGACTGCTTTGCGTCCTGACGGCCCTAAGCGGCAAGTGCTGCAATTGCGACTTCGGCACGGGCTACTGCCGCCGCCTCGTCTGCCGCGACTCCTTCGGCGGCAACGAAACTCACATTGTTCAAGCCGACAAAGCCCAGAACCTGCCGCAGGTAGGTCGAGGCGAAATCATAGCCAGACCCCATGGCCACCCCGCCAGAGGCATAGGCGACATAGACTGGCTTGTCCGCCAAAAGGCCCTTGGGCCCCTTGTCGCTATAGGCAAAGGTTTCGCCCACACGGCAGATCTGGTCGATCCAGGCCTTCAAGGGGCCAGTGACGCCGAAATTATAGACGGGCATGCCGATGACGATCGCATCGGCCGCACGTAGTTCGGCGATCAATTCGTCCGACAGCCGCAGTTTGGCCTTCTGTTCGGCGGTCCGTTCGCCAGCGGGCGTATAGGCGGCGGCCACCCAATCGGCGTCAATCATGGCGATACCTTGCGTATCGCGTTCGGTCACCGTGCCGCCCAGTTTCGCGGCAAGCGTACCGGTCAGCTTGCGGGTAACAGAGGCGCCACCCTTGATAGAACTTTCAATGCGCAGGATCTTGGTCATCTTCTTTCCTTTTGACGGAGTTTTTCTTTCCTCTCTGCATATGACCCTTGCATTTCCGAACACAATGTCGAGAAATGCAGAGGTAGTGTTCACAGGTGCACAGAATGAGTTTTGAAAGCTGGGATGAAATTCGCACGGCCTATCAGGTTGCGCGGATGGGGACCGTATCAGGCGCAGCCTCGGTCCTTGGGGTGCATCATGCCACGGTGATCCGCCATATTGACGCTTTGGAGCAGCGGCTCGGTGCCAAGCTGTTTCAGCGTCATCCCCGCGGCTATACGCCGACCGATGCGGGGCGCGCGCTGTTGAGCGTGGCGCAGGGCGCCTCCGAACGGTTCGATCAGCTGGCCAGCCAAATCAAGGGGCAAAGCGAATCCGTCTGTGGCGAGTTGACGGTGACGTCCACATCAGGTTCTGGCGATTTCTTCATTCCGGCGCTGGCCGCCTTTCAGCGCCTCCACCCGGACCTGCGTATCCGCTTCCTGACCGACACGCGGCTTTTCCGGCTGAGTTCGGGAGAGGCGCATGTGGCCGTAAGGGCCGGAACAAAGCCCGAAGAGCCGGACTATGTTGTGCAGCGGTTCATCGATTTCGAATTCGGGCTTTTTGCCTCAAAGGACTATATCGCGACGCACGGCCAGCCAGAGACAGAGGCGGATCTGGCCTACCACCGATTTGTGGTGCCTGACGACGAGGCGACGCGCGCACCTTTCCTGCACTGGTTGCGTGACCGCGTGCCTGACAGAGCCCGGCACTTTCGCGTCAGCGATTTCGCAGAGACCGGGCCAGCGATCAGGGCGGGCGCCGGTATCGGTTTTCTGATGACGGATATCGGGCGCAGTTTTGACGACCTTGTCGAGGTGCAAAGCCACCTGCCGGACTGGACCAGCCCGACCTGGCTTGTCACCCATGTCGATTTGCACCGCACGCGCAATGTGCAGGCCTTCCTTGCGCATATGAAGGCCACTTTCGCCGGACGGGTAGGCGCATGACCGGTGCGCAGCGTGGCCATCTGGCGATGGTTGTCTTTTCGGCGCTTGTCTCCGGCTCCTTTTCGCTGGGCAGCATGATGGCCAATCTCGTCTCACCCACGGCCTTTTCGGC
>JBARVM010000054.1:0-7551 GCA_049646265.1 Paracoccaceae bacterium | reverse complement strand
GACCCAGGCCGAGGAAAAGGATGGGGTGGAATATAGCTACGGCGCCGATGTGAAATTCGCCGAGACGGAGGAGGAACGCGCCCTCTTTGCAGCGCTCGATGCGGCAGAGGCTGCCATCGCCCCGGCGATGAAGGGCGAGGATTTCGGCGCGGCCATGTCCGCCATGGCAAGCCTTCGCGCCCCCATTGACGCGTTCTTCGAGGCGGTGCAGGTCAATAGCGACAATGCCGTGGTGCGTCGCAACCGTCTGAATTTGCTAAGCCGTATCCGGGTGATCTGCCTTTCGGTTGCGGATTTGTCGCATCTGGAAGGCTAAGGGCCGGATTGACCGCAATTCACCGGCTGTGAAGGCCCTGCGTTGCGGCTTTTCCTTGCCCCGAATCACTGACTGCGTATGCTGCACCGGAACAAAGGATTGCCGCAGTGCAGAAACACCAGAAATTCGCAGACTTTATCGAGGTAACGCCGGGCGCACCGATTGACGCGGCACGCCACGGTTGGCGTGCGAAATGTCTGCAACGGTTGATCCGGTTGGAAATGCCGGTGCCAAGGACCGTCGCGCTATCCTGCGAGACCGTCCGTGCCATTGCGGCGGGCAACATGCCCGATACCGGCGCGCTTGCCGCCATGATCGGCAAGGCCCCCCTCATGGCGCTGCGGTCGAGCCCGGCCAACCCGGACTGGGGCGGCCCCGATACGCTGCTGAATATCGGCATGAACGCCGCGCGCCATGCGGATCTGAAGGCCAGCCACGGCGCGGCGACCGCCGATGCGGTCTATCAGGACTTCGTCCAGTCCTATGCGGTGCATGTGGCGCGGCTCGATCCGGACATGTTTTCGGCCAAACCCTCGGCCGAGGGGCTGGCCGCCGCCCTTGCCGCCTATGAGGCGGAGATGGATGAACCTTTCCCCCAGTCCGCAGATGTACAGCTGGCCGAGGCGCTGCGCTCGATGGCGCGGGCGTGGGAGGGGACGACAGCGCGGCTATTGCGGCAGGCAAAGGGTGCGCCAAGTGACGCGGCCCTGGGGCTTTTGGTGCAGGAAATGGTGCAGATGGTCGGCCCGGGCCTAGCCGGGTTCGGCACGATCCAGATGGTCGAAGGCGTGACCGGTGCGCCGCAGGTTGTCGGACGATTCAAGGGTCAGCATCCGGCCGACCGCGCCAAGGAAGAGACGCTTTTTCTGGTGCGCGACACGCGCGGCACATCGCTGGAAGAGGCGGCGCCTGATCTGTTTGAGCAACTGCAGTCCTATTGCGTCATGGCCCGCCGAAAGCTGCGGGAAGAAATGCAGGTGGAATTTGCGGTACAAGGTGGTGCGCTGCGTGTGATTGATGCGGTCAAGGTGGCGCGTTCTTCCCGGGCGGCGGTACGTATTGCCGTCAATCTGGCGGTGGACGAGGTTATTTCCCGCGAAGAGGCGTTGTTGCGCGTACAGCCCCGCGCCCTGTCGGAACTGTTGCACTATCAGGTCGATCCGCGCGGCAACCGCGAACGGGTAGCGCGGGGCATTCCGGCCAGCCCCGGTGCCGCCTCTGGCGCGATTGTCTTTTCCTCCAGCGATGCGCAGGCTCGTGCCGCCAAGGGGGAGGCCTGTATTCTGGTGCGACGCGAAACCTCGCCCGAGGATATTCGCGGCATGCATGCTGCAGTTGCGGTTCTGACCGAACGGGGCGGCATTACCAGCCATGCGGCGGTAATCGCGCGGGGGTTGGGTCTGCCCTGCATCGTCGGGGCCGCCGACATCAAACTCGATGCGCGCGACAAAAGCCTGAGCGTTGCCGATGGCCGGGTTTTCCGCCAAGGCGACGTGATTACCATCGATGGCACCAATGGCGAAGTTCTGGCTGGCGCGCCCGCAATGCTGGAGCCGGCGCTGGATCAATGGTTCAGCATGCTGATGCATTGGGCCGACAATGTGCGCGACATCGGTGTGCGCGCCAATGCTGACACGCCCGAAGATGCCCGCACGGCCCGCATGTTCGAGGCAGAGGGTATTGGCCTTTGCCGCACCGAACATATGTTTTTTGAAGAGGGGCGGCTGACCGTCATGCGCGAGATGATCTTTGCCGACACGGCCAAGGATCGACGCATCGCGCTGGAACAGCTTTTGCCAATGCAGCGCGCCGATTTCATCGCGCTTTTTGACATTATGGCCGGTTTGCCGGTCTGTATCCGTCTGCTTGATCCGCCCCTGCACGAATTTCTGCCGCAAGACCGGGACGGAATGCGCGAATTGGCCGAAGCGCTGGACAAGCCGCTGTCGGAAGTGACCCGCCGGGTCGAGGCGCTGTCGGAGTTCAACCCGATGCTCGGGCTGCGCGGTGTGCGTGTCGGGGTGACCGTGCCCGAGATCTACGAAATGCAGGCCCGCGCCATTTTCGAGGCGACCGCAGAGGCCAGCCGCCGTGGCGCCGCTGTCGTGCCAGAGGTGATGATCCCGCTGGTTTCGGCCATGCGCGAGGTGGAGCTGGTTCGGGCTCAGATCGATGCGGTTGCGGCCGCGGTGCGCAACGAGCAACGACTGGATTTTGACTATAAGCTGGGCGTGATGGTGGAAACGCCCCGTGCGGCATTGCGGGCAGGCGACATTGCGCAGCATTCCGCCTTCCTTTCGTTCGGAACGAATGACCTGACGCAGATGACCTACGGTCTGTCGCGCGACGACGCCGGGCGGTTCATGTCGGCCTATGTCAATCTTGGTGTCTATGCCGAAGACCCGTTTCACACGCTCGACCAAGATGGCGTCGGAGAGCTTATTCTGATCGGCTGCGAACGGGCTCGCCAGAGCAATGGCGCCATAACCCTCTCGGTTTGCGGTGAACATGGCGGCAACCCGGAATCAATTGCCTTTTGCCGAAAGGCCGGGTTGGACTATGTTTCCTGCTCGCCATTTCGCGTTCCGGTTGCGCGGCTGGCGGCAGCGCACCTTGCATTAACCGATCCGAAAACCTGAGAATTCCCCCTTTTGTTCGCTGGGTTTATCGTTTATTTCTGGGGGTATAGCGACCGATTCCCTGAAATCCGGCCATCGCGCGTCGGCGATAATCCGCCGACTATAGGCCTGTCAGCCCCTGGGGCTGGACGGGTGGCTTTTACGTCTCTATCTGCTCGGTCGTCATTGCCTGGGGGCTTTGGCTTGACGTAACCACTCGGGAATACAAATGTTTATGCTGAAGTGCTGGACCAGAAGCGCGCTCTTGCTTCTTGCCCTTACCCAAGCCGTGCATGCCGAAACGACGGTGAGCCAATCCAATGATACCAATGCCGGGCTAGGGGTCAGCCTTTCGGCGCTTTTTGGGCGCGAACGGCAGGCAATGCAGGATGTGGCCCGCGGCCGCCTGACCGATCTGAACCAGCCGGTACAGAAGACCAAGGGCAAGAAGGCTGACAAGATCGCCATGACCTATGATGCGGCCTGGATCAATGCGCTGCCTGCGGCCAAACCGTCGGAAGAGCTCGATTGCCTTGCGCGCGCGATCTATTTTGAAAGCCGTGGCGAACCGATCAAGGGTCAGGCCGCCGTGGCAGAGGTTGTGATGAACCGCACTGAAAGCCCTTATTTCCCGCAATCGATCTGTGGCGTGGTGCGCCAGTCGAACGCAGGTGGCTGTCAGTTCTCGTTCATCTGCGACGGTTATTCTGACAAGATCCGTGACCAGACCGCATGGTATGTAGCCGAAAAGCTGGCTTCGGCCTTTATCGCGGGCGCGCCGCGTGAGTTGACTGATGGCGCCACCTATTTCCACACGCCCGCCGTCAAGCCCGCCTGGGCCAAACGCTTTCCGATGACTGTCAAGATCGGCTCTCATTACTTCTACCGGCAACCGATCCAGACAGCGATGAACTGACTGTTGACGAATTAGGGGCTTATCCCCGCCGCCCAATACGTTATCCCACTGACAAGCCGGTTCGGGATCCCCCATGTCAGAAGAAATCGCCGCTGCCTTTGGTCATCCCGAATTGCGGGCTTTGAAAAGTGCTGCCAACCCCTTTGCCGACCGCATTCTGTTGCGCGATCATCTTGTAGAGGTGGAAATAGGCGCGTTTCAGGTGGAACGGGGCCTGACGCAGCGGCTTCGTTTCAATGTCGCGGTAGAGCTGCGCCCACATGAGGGCGCCGCCAGCGATGATGTTGACGACATACTTTCCTATGACCGGCTGACAGAGGCGATAGCGGCGGAACTTGCGGTTGAGCGGCTCAATCTTCTGGAAACGCTGGCAGAGCGGATTGCGGCGCGGATTCTGGCCGAACCGCAGGCGCTGCGGGTCTTTCTGCGAGTGGAAAAACTTGACCGGGGCCCAGGCGCCTTGGGCGTAGAGATCGTGCGCGATCTGGAAAGTGTGGCGGCCATGGGTTCGCAAGTCGCAGCCGTTGGCGGCGCGGATGGCCCAAGGCCTATCATCGTCTGGCTGCCGGGCGTTCTGCCGGACCTTGCCGCGCGACTCGACCGGCTTGCCACCTATGAGGGGCCGTTTGTTCTGGTGCTGCCGGTGCCGGATCTGCCGCGCCCGCGCGCCGCGCATGTCTTGGCGCAGCGCCAGATCGATCTTCTGGCCATCGAACAAGCCGCCCATGCCACAGCGGCGCGCGATCCGCGCCTGAGTGTCGTGGCGACGCGCACCGAAATCGACTGGGCCATGCGGCAGGGCAAGCTGATCATCTGGGCACCTGGCAAATTGGTCCTTGATACGCCGGGCGCGCCAGAGCGTGTAGAGGCGGACGGGTATGGTCTTGCCCAATGGCTGATGGGGCAGTTGAACGGCCGCCACCTCCTGACCCTGTCCAATAATGCCGCGCTGGACAGCCTTGCGCCAATACTGCCTGCTGAGGCCGACAAGGCCCCGGCTTAACCGGGGCTTATGCCCTTGCCAAAACCGGTGGGGGCGGACAAAAAGTGCCATGATCTGGTTTCGCCCCATCGCCATGACCGATGTCTGCCGCCCCAAGGGCGCGCTGACGCTTGCCGGCGGATGGGCGTGGTTTGACCGGGCCGAGGTTCTGAGCCGCGCGGGAGGCCAAGGGTTGATCCCTGCCGGGGAAATCCCTGATGATCTGCGCGCCCGTCTGACAGCGCCGCGTGCGCCCTTGGCCGGGATGGCGCTGGACCGGCCGCGGCTCATGGGTGTTTTGAATGTGACACCAGACAGTTTTTCCGACGGTGGCCGCTTTGACAGCCATGCGGGTGCTTTGGCGCAGGCACGGCTTTTGGCTGACACGTCCGACATTCTGGATATTGGCGGTGAAAGCACCCGCCCCGGTGCCGCCGAGGTCGCACCGGAGACGGAGATCGCGCGGACCGCACCCTTGATTGCGGCACTCCGTGCTGACGGGCTGCGTCTGCCGATTTCGGTCGATACGCGCAAGGCCGCTGTTGCCGATGCGGCCATGGCGGCCGGGGCCACGATGGTCAATGACGTCTCTGCCCTTTCCCATGATGCCGCCCTTGGCCCGCTGGTCGTTGCGCGTGGCTGCCCCATTTGCCTGATGCATGCGCAAGGCACGCCCGATACCATGCAGGATGATCCGCAGTATGACGATGTCTTGCTGGATGTGTATGAGGGTTTGGCAGCGCGGATAGCGGCGGCAGAGGCGCTGGGCATCGACCGGGCGCAGATCATCGTCGATCCCGGGATCGGCTTTGGCAAAACGCAGGCGCATAATCTGGCGCTGATCCGTGGCCTGTCGCTGTTTCACGGGCTGGGATGCGCGCTGTTGCTCGGCGTGTCGCGCAAGCGGTTCATCGGCACCATTGGCGAGGCAGAGGCGCCTGATCAACGTGGGCCGGGCACCATTGCCGTCACTTTGGCAGGGCTTGCGCAGGGGGTGCAGATCCACCGCGTCCATGATAGTAAAGAGACAAGGCAGGCGCTGCGCCTCTGGCAGGCGACAAGTGCAGGAGACGAGGCATGAGCAGAAAATACTTTGGCACTGACGGCGTGCGTGGCCGTGCCAACACCCATCCGATGACCGCCGAACTGGCGCTGAAACTGGGCGCGGCGGTTGGTCGCTACTTTCGCACCGATGGCCGCAATGGCCACCGTGCCGTCATTGGCAAGGATACCCGCCTGTCGGGCTATATGTTGGAAAATGCCCTGACGGCGGGGTTGACCTCTACCGGGATGAATGTGCTGCTGCTTGGCCCGGTTCCGACGCCGGGAGTTGGGTATCTGACCCGCTCGATGCGCGCCGACCTCGGCATCATGATTTCTGCCAGCCATAATGCGGCGCATGACAATGGCATCAAGTTCTTTGGCCCCGACGGGTTCAAGCTCGATGACCGGGCCGAATTGGCGAGCGAGGCGATGCTGGACGGGCAGGTCGATCTGGTGGAACCGTCGGAAATCGGCCGGGCGCGGCGGATCGATGACGGTCTTGGCCGCTATATTGAATATGCCAAGACCACCTTTCCAGGGCGCGGGCAGCTTTTGGGGCTGAAGGTCGTTATAGATGCGGCCAATGGCGCGGCATACAAGGCGGCGCCGCAGGTCCTGTGGGAACTGGGCGCCGATGTCGTGTCAATGGCGGTTGCGCCGAACGGGTTGAACATCAATGACCATTGCGGCTCTACCCATCCGGAGGCTGCGGCGCGTCTTGTTGTCGAAAGCGGGGCTGATCTTGGGATCTGTCTTGATGGGGATGCCGACCGGGTGATCATCATCGACGAAAAGGGCGAAGTGGCGGATGGCGATCAGTTCATGGCGCTTCTGGCGGCGCGCTGGGCTGATGCCGGGCGGTTGCGGCACGGCACGCTGGTCGCCTCGGTCATGTCCAATCTGGGGTTGGAGCGGTTCCTGAGCGGCCGCGGCCTGCATCTGGAACGCGCTGCGGTGGGCGACCGCTATGTGGTGGAGCGGATGCGCGAAGGCGGATTCAATCTGGGCGGCGAGCAATCGGGCCATATCGTGATGACCGATTATACCACGACCGGCGACGGGCTGGTCGCCGCCTTGCAGTTCCTTGCGGCGATGGTTGAAAGCGGGCAGCCGGCCTCTGTTCTGGCGCGGCAGTTTGAAACCGTGCCGCAGATGCTGAAAAACGTGCGCTACCGCGCCGGACAGGAGCCGCTGCGCGCCGCCGCTGTGCAGGCGGCAATTTCGAGTGGAGAGGCGCGGCTCGTTGGCAAGGGGCGGCTGTTGATACGCAAGTCGGGCACCGAACCGCTGATCCGGGTCATGGCCGAGTGCGAGGACGAAGCGCTTTTGATCGAGGTTGTGGACGGCATCGTCGCGGCAGTCGAAGCGGTGGTCTAAGGCGTCCCCTTCGAGGACGCTTGGCCGTCACAAGTAATTCAGAAGACTGCCTGTGCAGTTTTGCTTAACTATTTTTGGACCCTCGCGGCGAAACCGTCCCTCGCCACTGGCTGATGGCAAGACCCACAAGGATCAGGATCAGCGAGGCGAAGAAGGTCGGTGGCAAAACTTCGTGCAGTGCCAGCGTCCCGAGCGCCATGGACCAGAGCGGCACCTGGTAATTGGTGAGGGTGAGAAAGCCTGAACCGGCGCTGCGGATGACCCGTACCCGGAGGGCGACGGCCAAGGCGGTCGGAAC
>JBARVM010000053.1:0-1798 GCA_049646265.1 Paracoccaceae bacterium | reverse complement strand
CGGAATTGCTGGTCAAGAATATCACGCGCCGGGGCTATACGCTTTCGGTCGCCAAGAATGCCATTCGGATGATCTGAGACTTGTCACAGGGGGTCATTGGCCCTATAGCGGCGCTTCCTTTTGCTGGTTGGCGGGCTGCCCGTGATCAAGACACCCTTCTATCTGATCGACGAAGCAAAGCTTCTCCGAAACATGGAGATCATCGACCGTTTGCGCGCCGGTTCCGGGGCAAAGGCGCTTTTGGCGCTGAAATGTTTTGCCACATGGTCAGCCTTTGATCTGATGCGCGATCACATGGACGGGACAACCTCTTCCTCGCTCTTCGAATTACGGCTGGGGCGGGAGAAATTCGGCAAGGAAACCCATGCCTATTCCGTCGCCTGGGCCGATCACGAGATCGCCGAGGCGGTAGGCTATGCTGACAAGATCATCTTCAACTCGATCAGTCAGCTGGAACGGTTCGGCAATCAATCGGCGCATATCGAACGCGGCCTGCGGCTCAATCCGCGGTTTTCGACCAGCGGATTTGATCTCGCCGATCCGGCGCGGCCCTTCAGCCGTCTTGGTGAATGGGATGGCGAAAAGATTGCGGGCGTGATCGACCGGATTTCCGGCTTCATGATCCACTACAACTGTGAAAACGCCGATTTCGATCTGTTCGACCAGCAGCTCGGCCGGATCGAGGCGGAGTTTGGCGGGCTTTTGTCGCGGGTCAAATGGGTCAGCCTTGGTGGCGGCATTCATTTTACCGGTGACGGCTATCCTGTCGATGCCTTGGCCGCGCGGCTCCGATCCTTTGCCGCGCGCTTTGGCGTACAGGTCTATCTGGAGCCGGGAGAGGCCGCGATCACCCGGTCAACGACGCTAGAGGTGACGGTTCTCGATATCCTCAACAATGGCAAGGATCTGGCCATCGTCGACAGTTCGATCGAGGCGCATATGCTCGATCTCCTGATCTACCGCGAAAAGGCCAAGATCGCACCGAATGCGGGTGATCACCCCTATATGATTTGCGGCAAATCCTGTCTTGCCGGGGATATTTTCGGCGAATTCAACTTTCCCGGCCCGCTGCATGTCGGCGACCGGATTTCGGTGCAGGATGCCGCCGGCTACACGATGGTCAAGAAGAACTGGTTCAATGGCGTGAACATGCCCGCCATTGCCATCCGTGCGCGCGACGGGTCGATACGGCTGGTGCGCGAATTTGGCTATGAGGATTACGCCTCAAGCCTGTCTTGAGTGGCAAGCGCCCTCGCCTTCCCCTGCCCCGGAAATAGGAGACAGCCGAAGTGAAACGGAACGTATTGATCATTGGCGCTGGTGGCGTCGCACAGGTTGTGGCGCATAAATGTGCGCAAAATAACGATGTGCTGGGTGATTTGCATATTGCCAGCCGGACGGCGGCGAAATGTGCGGCGATTGTCGCCTCTGTCCATGAGAAGTCAGCGATGAAAGTGCCGGGGGTATTCAAGGCGCATGGCGTGGACGCGATGGATAGCGCCGCCGTGGCGTCGCTGATCGCGGCTACCGGCGCGCAGATCGTGATCAATGTCGGCTCGCCCTTTGTCAATATGACCGTGCTGCAGGCCTGTATCGACGCAGGCGTCGCCTATATGGATACGGCCATTCACGAAGATCCTGCCAAGATCTGCGAAACGCCGCCATGGTATGGCAATTACGAATGGAGGCGGCGCGAGGCCTGTGCGGCGGCGGGCGTGACGGCGATACTTGGGGTTGGGTTCGATCCCGGCGTAGTCAATGCCTATGCCCGGCTTGCGGCGGATGACTATCTTGACAG
>JBARVM010000052.1:0-1941 GCA_049646265.1 Paracoccaceae bacterium | reverse complement strand
GCACATAGATGATGCCGCTGTCAGCGATGGTGTCCTGAATGGCGGCACCCGAACCGATATTGTAGCCGTTGATGACTGCGTGCACCCCCGACCGGTCGATCAGGCGCTGTACGGCCTGGACGTTTGTTGCATCGCCCATCTGCTTTGTGTCTTCGAAGTAGGGTTCGAGAGGGCGGCCAAGAATGCCGCCAAGGGCGTTGATTTCCTCGCAGGCAAGCGTCAGGCCGTTCTGGAACTCCACCCCGTCGGCAGCGGCAACGTCGGTCAGGGGCGCGGCCTGGCCGACCGGAATGGGATCATTGCTTTGCGCGCGCGCCCCGTCATTCATGGAGGCCAGCATCGCAGCTGGCCCGACAACTGCGGCGCCTTTCAGAAACACCCGGCGCCCGGGGATCACGTTTGGTGCGGCTAGGAACTTCTTCATTTCCTTCTCCCTTTTGGTTGTAGCTCTTCTCTTGTTCAGCGAATGCCGTCCAGAAGCGGCACGGCGGCGGCAATTGCGGCGGCTTGATGGGGTTGCAGGTTTTGCTGGCCATAATCCGCCATGACGGGCTGGAACGGGTCTGCAATATCGGTCCGGATACCCGACAACTGTTCCAGCACGGCCAGACCACAATAGGGCACATAAGAAGCGGAGTAGCCGCCCTCGTGCGTCATCATAAGGCGCCCGGCACAAAGGCTGTCGGCCGTCTCCATCATCAGGGCGGTCATTGCGCGGAAACCTTCAGAGGTCACCATCATCCGCCCCAGCGGATCCGCGCCACAGGCATCGAAGCCGCAGGCGACGACGATAGCTTCGGGCTGGAATCGCTCCAGCGCGGGCAAGACGACCCTACGCATCACTTCCAGATAGGCGCCGTTACCGCAGCCGGGCGGCAACGGGATATTCAGATTGTAGCCCAGTCCCGCCCCCGCGCCACGCTCGTCCAGCCCCCCCGAGGCGGCGGGGAACAGGTTATCCTGATGGATCGAGATGGTGAGGGTTGTGGGATCGTCATAAAAGGCGGCCTGTGTGCCATTGCCGTGATGAACGTCCCAATCAACGACGGCTACCCGCCCCAGACTGTGGTTGGCCCGAGCTGACTTGATCGCGAGGACAGCGTTGGCAAACAGGCAGAACCCCATACCAAGGTCCGCAAGCGCATGGTGCCCCGGCGGGCGGATCAAAGCGTAGGCGTTCCGGACCTGACCTGACAGCACGGCCTCCATCGCCACCATGGCGCCACCTGCAGAAAGGCTGCCAATTTCAAAGCTGCCGGGGCCAAAAGGGGTCAGTAAACTGGCATCGCCGCCGCCTGCGGCACTCATCGCCTTGATATTGGCGATATGGTCCGGCGTGTGGTGCAAGGCCAGTTCAGCCTCTGTCGCATACCGAGGCTTTAACATCTTCAGGCTGTCGGTGATGCCCGCCACCTCCAACAGGTTCTTCATCCGCCGCTTGGTTTCGGGGTTTTCCGCATGTTCGCCGGGTTGGACGGTCAGGCCAGGCGGAAAGTAGAGCGCCGCATGACCTGTATCGTGCCAGAGGTAGAGTTCGTGAAAAACAAATCCGGTGACCATCTGGATATCCCTAGCGTGACGAAAGATAGGCAGGTTCTGCCTGTTCAAAAATGGGGCGGTAGAGATCGCGCCTGCGGGTGCGGAAGATGCCCCAATATTTTCTGAAGGCCGCAATCTGATCGAGGTCAAAGGTATGCACCGCTACGGCCGGCGTCACCTCATCCAATACTACAGTTTTGCTGCCCGTTGCATCGGCAATGAATGAACCGCCATAGAACTGCGTCTCGTCGGTTTTGCCGGTTTCGATCCCTATCCTGTTCGACGCAGCAAGGGCCACCATGTTTGCTGCCGCATGACCTTGCATGGTTTGCTGCCAGTGCATCTTGGAATTGGCGGGTTCTTGCGAGCCTGACCGGGTCGGCCGCCCGATTGCAGTCGGAT
>JBARVM010000051.1:0-2793 GCA_049646265.1 Paracoccaceae bacterium | reverse complement strand
TGAAAAATTTTCCGATGCGGGGCTGACCGCTGGGTCTGACATTGAACGGAACGGGTCGATCAGGTGCCCGTAATGACGGCAGCCGCGACAATCGGGCCTGTTGGAACGCCGCCGGGGCCACCGCCAGCGGGCTCCAGCGTGACGGCAAGCGTGGTGCCCGCAGGCAGTTCTGCAAGCGTGATCTGCAGTTCTGCGTCGCGCAACAGCCCAAGGGAGATCGGGTTTTCACCCGCCGGGATCACCCAAAGTTCGTAATCCTTGCCCAACTGGGCTGGCGGTCCCTCGGTACGGTTGACCCGCAAAAGGCCCGTGCCGGGGTCGTAAAGGGCGGCGACGACCAGCGGCTGACCCTCGGCGGTAAGGGTCGCGGCGATCTGGTCCGGGGCAGGATTTGGGGGCAGGTAGACAAGGGCCACAACCGCGGCGCTGGTCAGGGCCAGGGCGGCGAAAACCCATGCGGACCACCGGCGGCGCGGTGCCGCTTTGGGGAAAAGCCGCGCCTCTACCCGGTCGAGGATGGCCAATGGCGCGGCAACTTCAACATAGTGATCATCCAGTGGCGCAAGACGGGTCTGCCAGCTGGCAACAAGGTCTGCCATGGCAGCGTCGGTGGCCATCAGGGCCTCCGTTGCCAGACGTTCCTCCAGCGACAGGGTGCCGACGACATATTCAGCCGCGCGCGCATCGCGCTCTGCCATCTCCTCGTCCGTGCTGATCGGTGGCTTGGTCATTCCGCCAGACAGTCCTTCAGTTTCATCAACCCGCGCCGCAGCCAGGATCGGATGGTATTCAGCGGCACCTTGTAACGGTGCGCAAGCTCGTCATAGGACAGGCCTGAAAGATAGGCCCCCCTGATCGCGTCCGCCCGGTCCGGTTCCAAACTGTCGAAACAGTCATTGATGCGGCTGGCCTCGCCCAGCGCGATGACCCGCGCCTCAGCACCCGGGTTGGTATCGCGCAGATCTGCCATCTCCTCTTGCCCGCCCGATGCGGCCGGTCGGGCGCGAAGCCGGTCGATGGCGTGGTTACGCGCAATCGCAATCAGCCAGGTCATTCCGCGCCCTTTGGCTGCATCAAAGCGCCGCGCGTTCAGCCAGATCCGGGTAAACACCTCCTGCAAGGCATCCTCGGCTTCGGCGCGGTCTTTAAGGATACGCAAGGTAACGCCCAAAAGTTTCGCGGCGGCGGCAGAATAAAGCGTGCGGAAGGCTGCGCGATCCTGCGCTGCCACCCGCGTCAGCAGGTCAGAGATGGGATCATCGCTCACCCGCGTCGGCGTCTGCGCCCGCCTTCGCCGCCAGAGCCGGAGGTGTTGAAGCTCACATCGGGCAGGGCGACGATCGCCGAAAGTTCGGGGAAATCAGCCGTGGCGTGCGGGATGGCGCTGGCGGCGACAAAATGTTCCTGAAAGCGCGGCTCGATCGCGGTTTCCACCTTGTGGATGCGCTTGACCTCTGCCTCGATCGCAGCGCGCGAGGCGACATTGCACAGCGCGATCCGCGCGCCGGTTCCGGCGGCATTGCCCGCCGATGTCACCTTGTCGAGCGGGCAATCGGGGATCATGCCAAGCACCATCGCATGTTTTGGGCTGATATGCGCCCCGAAGGCCCCGGCCAGCACCACGCGGTCCACCTTGTCTACGCCAAGCTCGTCCATCAAAAGCCGTGCACCGGCATAAAGTGCGGCCTTCGCAAGCTGAATGGCGCGGATGTCGCCCTGGGTGACAGAGATTTTTGGCCCACCCGTGGCGCTGCCATCATAAAGCACATAGCCATGCGTGCGCCCATCGGCCTGCATCCGGTTGGTGCCGGTCTGCTCGGCTGAGCCGATCAGGCCACCGGCATCGACGAGCCCGGCCATGCGCATTTCCGCCACCACCTCGATAATGCCCGATCCGCAGATGCCGGTGATGCCGGTCTGGGCTGTTGCGGCGGCAAAGCCATCCTCGTCTGACCAAAGATCGCAGCCGATGACACGGAAACGCGGTTCCTTGGTGGCGGGGTCAATCTCTACCCGTTCGATGGCGCCGGGGGCCGCGCGTTGGCCCGATGAAATCTGCGCCCCTTCAAAGGCGGGGCCGGTCGGCGACGAACAGGCCAAGACCCGTTTCTCACTGCCCAGAAGAATCTCGGCATTGGTCCCGACATCGACGATCAGAACCATGTCCTTGGATTTGTTCGGCTCTTCCGAAAGTGCGACGGCGGCGCAGTCGGCTCCAACATGGCCCGCGATGCAGGGCAGGATATAGGCCTGGGCATTATCATTAAGCGCGGTCAGGTCCAGCGCCCGTGCGGGCAGAGACAAGCTTTCGGACGTGGCAAGGGCAAAGGGCGCCTGACCAAGTTCCACCGGATCGATGCCAAGCAGCAGATGATGCATGACCGGATTGCAGACAAAGACCACCTCGACAATATGGCTGGGGTCGAGGTTCGCCTCTGTCGAGATGGACTGCGCCAGACCGTTCAGCGCCTGACGCACCGCCTGCGTCATCTCGCGGTCGCCGCCGGGGTTCATCATCGCATAGGAGACCCGGCTCATCAGATCCTCGCCAAAGCGGATCTGCGGGTTCATCTGGCCGGAAGAGGCAAGGACCGACCCATCGGTCAGATCGCAAAGATGCGCGGCGATGGTGGTCGAGCCGAGGTCGATGGCAAGCCCGTAAAGATGCCCGTCAAAGAAGCCGGGCCAGAAATCGATGATCCGCGCAACGCCGTGGTGATCGCGGTGAATGGCCACGGTGATTTTCCATTCCCCCTTGCGCAGTGCCGGTTGCAGGCGGCGCAAAAGGTCAAG
>JBARVM010000050.1:0-3309 GCA_049646265.1 Paracoccaceae bacterium | reverse complement strand
CTGCATGTCTATTTCCCCCTTGGTGCGCTCGCCTCTTACAAGGCGCTGTGGGAGGCGGTCTTTCGGCCCTTTTTCTGGGACAAGACCCTGCATGGCGTCATCGACAGCGCTGTCGATCCGGCCGCCGAAACAGCGCAGCCGCCCCTGCCGCTGCTGATCCTGGAAAATCCGCTCCTGCCCAACATTCTGACGCTGCCCCGTAAGCCGCCGCCGCTGATCTGGTCCAGCCCCGCGCCCACGCTCCTTTCCCCCCTGCCGTACAAAGGGGACGCTGCTTCAGCCGTCCTTGCCGTTACGCACCGCCCCGGCATCGAGTTTCAGCCGCGTTTCGTAGGCTTTTGAAATGTGGGATTTCAGAGCCACACTGGCGGCCTCTCCATCGCCTGCCGCGATGGCCTGCACGATAGCGGCATGTTCGGCCAGCGCCACCTCGCTCCGCCCCGGGGCGGCCAGCGAGGTCGTCGCCAAGAGCGCCATGGAGCGGTGGACAAGATCAAGCTGCTGCACCAGATGGCGGTTGTGCGAGGCAAGATGGACCAGCTTGTGAAACCGCTTGTTGGCGCGTGACATGGCCGCCGGATCAGCCAGATGCGCCCGGTCAGCCTCCACCAGATCGCGCAAGACCCGCACTTCCTCGGGCGAGGCGTGTTTGGCCGCAAGCCGCGCGGCCAGCCCTTCCAGCTCCGCCCGGACAACATAAAGCTCTGCCAGCTGGTTATGATCAAGCGTCGCCACGATCAGCGAACGGCCGTCACGCACCAGCATTGTCTGGGTTTCCAGCCGCTGCAGCGCCTCGCGCACCGGTGTGCGCGACACGCCGAACCGCTCGGCCAGTTCCAACTCCACCAGCCGGTCGCCGGGCCGGTAAAGCCCCTGCTCGATCGCTTCAAGGATCAGGTCATAGGCATCTTTTTGCATCGGCTCATTATTCCTGTCTGCCAGCGCGGCCCTTCAAGCCATGCCGGACCCTACAAAGCACCACCCTTTCTGGCAAGCAGGCCCCCGTTGCGGCCCATCGCCGCGCAGCCTATGTTCGCCGTCATGGAAAAACCGCTCTTTTCACATGTCACTTGCTGGGTCTTTGATCTCGACAATACGCTTTACCCACCCGCCGTGCGGCTCTTTGACCAGATCGAACGGCGCATGACGCGCTTCGTCATGGAGGCGTTGAAGGTTGACCGGGCAGAGGCGGACCGGCTGCGCAAATATTACTGGGCGCAATATGGCACGACGCTGGCGGGGCTGATGCGCGAACATGCCATCGACCCGGACCCCTATCTGACCGACGTGCATGAGATCGACTTTTCGGTTCTGGTGCCCGACCCGCAGCTGGCGCGCACCATCCGCGCCCTGCCCGGCCGCAAGATCGTCTATACCAACGGCTGCGCGCCCTATGCCGAACGGGTGATCGCGGCGCGGGGCCTGTCGGGTCTTTTCGATGCGGTCTATGGCGTCGAACATGCAGGCTATCTGCCCAAACCCGAAGCGGCTGCCTTTGAACGTGTCTGGGCGCTGGACGGGCTGAACCCCGCCCTTGCGGCGATGTTCGAGGATGACGAGCGCAATCTCGAGGTTCCCCATGCGATGGGGATGCGCACCGTTCATGTGGCCCCGGCCCCGGCGCCCTTGCCCTTCATCCATCATCACACCGAAGATCTGACCGGCTTTCTGGCCCGCCTGACCTGAAGGGAGCCGTCGCGCATGAACTGTCTTGTCAAAGGTTTCGCAACCATCGCACTGGCCATTCTGATGGGGTTTTGCGCCGGCAGCGCCAGCTTTGCCGACACGGGTGCAGCCGCGGCGGGCAAGGGGGTGATGTTCCTGCCCAAGGAGCAGCGCCTCGCCGCCTTTCGCAATATGGGCGCGGTCGCCAAGACCAATCCGGTCCGGGCCAGAGGCTCAGCGCGCGCCCTGCCCAAAGGCGCGCCACTCGCCCTAGATTTCGACATGGATGCCGCCATGGCCGCCCAGCATGCCGTCGGCCTGATCGTTCTGGTGGATGGGCGCACGCGCTATGAGCGCTATGCGCCGGATTCAGGTGCCGCGACGCGCTGGGTCAGCTTTTCAGTGACGAAATCCATCACTGCCACGCTGATCGGCGCGGCCCTGCAAGATGGCGCGATCCGCAGCCTTGATGAGCCGGTCAGCCGCTATGTGCCGGATCTGGCCGGTTCCGCATATGATCAGGTGAGCATCCGCCAGCTGATGAAGATGAGTTCTGGCATACGCTGGAACGAGAGTTACGCCGATCCCAATTCCGATGTGGCGCGGCTGGATTTCACCCCGCCCGATCCCGGCGTCGATGTCACGGTCAGCTATATGCGCAAGTTGCCGCGCGCGCGACCCGCAGGGCGGAAATGGCACTACAGCACCGGCGACGCCAATCTCTTGGGTGTGGTCCTGTCCAGCGCGACCGGCAAGTCCTTGTCACGCTATCTGTCGGAAAAGATCTGGACCCCCGCCGGGATGGAGGCGGACGCAAACTGGGTTCTCGGCGCCACCGGGCATGAGATCGGCGGGTGCTGCATTTCCATGCGTCTGCGCGATTTGGCACGCTTTGGCCTTTTCATGCTGGATGACGGGCGGGCAGCAGGCGGGCGCAGCATCCTGCCCAAAGGCTGGGTAAGAGAGGCGACAGGCCGCCAGATTCGTACCGGCATTGGCGGCTGGTCCTACGGCTATCAGTGGTGGGTCTTGCCCGACGGGTCCTATGCAGCACTTGGCATCTTCGGCCAAAGCCTGTTCATCGACCCCAAAAGGCGACTGATCGTGGCAATGAACGCCAACTGGCCAAAGGCCAGCAGCGCCGCGCTGGAGGTTGGACGGGCAGCCCTCTTTGCAAGGATACAGCGCGCGGTTGATCGGAGCGAAGCGCAACCCTGAACCGCACCCCGCGCGCGTCCCGACCGGGACAGAAACCCGCAGTGACACTGCCCGCCTGCGCCGCTAATCTGCCAAAAGAGTTCCGAAAGAAGGCCCCATGCAACGCACCAACACCGATATTCTGATCTCCGGCGGTGGTGTGGCCGGACTGGCGGCGGCGGCGGCCTTTGGTGCCGCCGGATTCAAGGTGATCTGCGCCGACCCAACGGCCCCGATCACCGACGCCGCGACCGAAGGGGCCGATCTGCGCACCACCGCCTTTTTGCAGCCCGCCCGGCAATTGCTGGAGGAGACGGGCCTCTGGCCCCGGCTGGCCCCCCATGCTGCCGCCCTCCAAATCATGCGTATCGTCGATGCTGGCGGGGCCGAACCAGAGGTGCGGCTGCTCAAGGATTTCGCCGCCAGTGAAATCTCTGACGACCCCTT
>JBARVM010000049.1:0-4446 GCA_049646265.1 Paracoccaceae bacterium | reverse complement strand
CGTTGAAACCACAGGGCGAAGTCGCTATAGCCGAACAGAACAGCGCACCCGTAGCTCAGCTGGATAGAGTGCTGCCCTCCGAAGGCAGAGGTCACAGGTTCGAATCCTGTCGGGTGCGCCAATTTTCTGCAAAAAAAGATACCTGCAGCCCGGACGAGGGTCTCTAAACGCTATCAGCGGGCGAACCCGTTGGGGCTGATGGTGAAACGGTCTGGTGATGCACGGGCCGAAGCGTGTGGGGCAAACCTTGGTCCGCGACGGGCGGACCCGGTAGGTCAGCCGCCCCAGGTGCGGATCGGGCCGCAGTCCATATGGACGAAGTTCGATTTGGAATATTTGCCGACCCCGCCTGCGTCGCAGGTGGTTGCGGCGCGGTAGATCTGGCTGACAGAGCGCGACTTGAGCCGCAGATCGGCAGCCTGGCCCTTGATATGCAGCGAGTTGCGGGCAACCCGGCGCGACCCTTCGCGCAGCATCGCATTGGTCTTGGCGGTCCGATAGCCGGACAGAAGCATATAGGGTTCGTCCGCATCCAAAAGCCGGTGCGCCGCGGCTGCGATATCGATGGTGCGCGGGTCGATCTGCTTGACCTCGTCCGAGCGCCAGTCGCGCATGAAATAGCTGATTTCCTTCAGTGCCTCGGGAATATATTCGCCTTCGATCCAGTAGATCGTGTTGAGGCTTTCGCCGGTGCGGCCGGAATACATGCGAATGCGCCGGATGTCGCCAGCACCTTTCAGAAGACCGAACGCGTTGCTGCAGGTTGGCGCCGCTGTAATCACCGTCGCCGCAAATGCCGAAAGCAAACCGCGCCGCGTAAGACCTGAGCCAGCCAAAAGTGCCATTGTTTCTTGTCCCCTGCCACGCCCAGTTTTGATCTGGTTTTGCGTGGAATTTCCGAAAGCTACCCCTTAGTGGTGTGTTTTTATTACATAAGGCTAGTTTTTCTCCAATAGCAGAATTGTTGCCATATTGGAAAAAGAGCGATTCTCGGCAAAATCTCGCTCAACCATCGGAACAGGTCCGCTTGGTGCACGTTTAGTGGCTCAAAAGTCCCATATGACCACATTTTGCGTTCAATTTTGTCGATTGGCTTGGATTTCGCCAAAAAAATGGCCCAATAACGTATTCAGTCTCGAGAACAAAATAGTTTTTGGAGTTTTTATGCTGCCGACGGGTGCCAAGGCCGTGTTTTGGGTCAAATTGGGGATTCGTAGCGTCGTTCTGGGCGCTTCAGCCATGGCGATATGCTGGACTTTTGCCGTACCGGCAAAGGCAGCAGACGACAGTCCCACGCCAAGTTTCCGCCTTGAAGTGGCAGAGGCTTCAGCGGATGACCGGGCTATTGCCGAATTCTACCGCCGCCACGATTACCCGGCACTCTGGACCGGTGCCGATGATGCGCCGCGGCGGACGGCCCTCTTCCAGGCACTGCTCAATGCCGGAGATCATGGCCTGCCCGAAGGCCGCTATCAGGCGCATGAGCTGATGGCCCGCTTTGCCGCGGTCCAGTCCGAAGGGCAAAGGGCGCGGCTTGATGTGGCGGTGACGCGCGCCTTTGTCCAATATGCCCATGATGTGCGTACCGGTTTCCTGACCCCGTCAGACATTGATGCGACGATGGTGCGCGAAGTTTCGGTGCGCGACACCTCGGCCATGCTCGAAGGGTTCTTCAACGCGGATCCGCAGGATTATCTGGCCAACCTGCCACCGCAGATGCCGGAATATGCGCAGTTGCAGAAGACCCGGCTCGACCTGCTCGACACCATCGCCAGCGGTGGCTGGGGCCCTGCCATCAAGGCCAGCAAGCTGGAGCCGGGTGACAGCGGGGGTGAGGTTATCGCGCTGCGCGATCGTCTGGTAGCGCTTGGCTATATGCAGCGTTCGGTCACGGCGGAGTATGACGGGGCGATCAGCCGCGCCGTTCAGATTTTCCAGATCGATCAGGGCCTGACCGCCGATGGTGTCGCCGGTGAAAGCACCATTTCAGAATTGAACCGGAGCGCGGCCGAAAGGCTCGCATCCGTTACCGTCGGGTTGGAACGGTTGCGCTGGATGAACGGCCTGCCTTTGGGGCAACGTCACGTCTGGGTCAATCTGCCAGACTTCACCGCCAAGCTGGTCGAAAATGGCCGAACCGTGTTTGAAAGCGTGACGGTTGTCGGCCAGAACCGGCCGGATACGCGCAGCCCGGAATTTTCCGATCAGATTGAATTCATGGTGGTCAATCCGACCTGGAATGTGCCGCGTTCAATCACGGTAAAAGAATATCTGCCGATGCTGCAAAAGAACCCGCAATCGGTCGGTCATCTGCGCATCGTTGACCGGCGGGGCCGTGCGGTCGACCGTTCCGCGGTGGACTTCACCCAGTTCACCGCCCAGAACTTCCCCTTTTCCATGTCGCAGGCGCCCTCGTCGCGCAATGCGCTGGGGCTGGTCAAGTTCATGTTCCCCAACAAGTGGAACATCTATCTGCATGACACGCCGCAAAAGCCCTTGTTCAAGAAGGAAAGCCGCGCCTTCAGCCACGGATGTATCCGCATGGGCGACCCGTTCGGCTTTGCCTATGCGCTTCTGTCGGTTCAGTCCAATGACCCGGAGGGACTCTTCAAAAGCCATCTGGCGACGGGGGTTGAATCGACCATCAGCCTCGACAAGCCGGTACCGGTACATCTGGTCTATTTCACCGCCTGGCCCGATGCGCGTGGCCATGTAGGTTACCGGCGCGATGTCTATGGTCGCGATCAGGCGATTTTTGACGCGATGCGCGCAGCCGGGGTGGTCTTGCCAGAAGTTCAGGGTTAATTCTGGTCCGAACCACAGCAAGAGAGATCAGATGACAGCCACCAAGCCGACCGTCGGGCAAATCGCCAAGGCGCTTGCGGCCCATGCCGAAGGCGATCTGTCGCTGACGATCGCCCGCGCGGCCGAACCTGGGCAGGCGGAGGCGGATGATCTGGCGCTGGCCATGGCCCCCAAATATGCAGCCGGTCTGGCAGAGGGCAGGGCGCGCGCGGCGATCCTTTGGGAAGGCGCCGATTGGCGCGGGCTTGGCCTTGCGGCGGCCATCTTTGTGGCGCGCCCAAGGCTGGCCATGGCGAGCGTCACGAAACTGCTGGACGCAGGGCCCGCCATCGCCAAAGGCCGCCACCCTACCGCCGTCATCGACCCAACCGCTGTCATCGGCGAGGGCGCGGCCATCGGCCCCTTTGTGGTGATTGGTGCGAATGTCTGTATTGGCGCCCGCGCCCGCATCGCCGCCCATGTCTCCGTCGGCGAGGGCACGGTGATTGGTGACAATACGCTTTTGCTGCAGGGCGCCCGCATCGGCGCCCGCGTCCGTATTGGCGACCGGTTCATTTGCCAGCCGGGCGCGGTGATAGGTTCCGACGGCTTTTCCTTTGTCACCCCGGAAAAGTCAGGGGTCGAGGAGATACGGGAGAACCTTGGCAAGCGCGCGGAAGTGACGGCACAAAGCTGGCTGCGCATCCATTCGCTGGGCACGGTAGAGATCGGCGACGATGTGGAAGTCGGCGCCAACTGCGCCATCGACCGTGGCACCATCCGCGCTACGCGGATTGGGCGGGGCACAAAGCTCGATAACCTCGTGCATCTTGGCCATAATGTCGAAGTGGGCGAGGATTGCCTGCTCTGCGGTCAGGTCGGTATTGCCGGGTCTGCGCGGATCGGCAATCGCGTTGTGTTGGGCGGCCAATGCGGCGTTTCGGACAATATCTTTGTCGGCGACGATGTGATCGGCGGCGGCGCGACCAAGATCTTTACCAATGCGCCTGCCGGGCGGGTGCTGCTCGGCTCGCCCGCGCTGAAAATGGAGACCCACGTCGAAGCCTGGAAGAATATCCGCAGGCTCGGGCGGCTTTACCAACAGGTGAGCGAATTGCGCAGCGCGGTTTTTGGGGGCAAGGCCGATGGCGGTGACGGAAAGTCCGGTTGAGACCACCCTGCAGGCGATCCTGGCGCGCCGCAGCGGGTCAGCCGGGCCTTTGCCGACTGACCTGCCGCTGGCCGATCTGCCCCTGACCTCCGTCGATATGGTCGAGCTGATCTTCGAGATAGAAGAGGCCTTTGACATCACCGTCCCCTATAATGCCAATCTGGCCGGGGCGGACGTTGCCGGGCAAAAGATGACGGTGATCGGTTTGGTGCAGCTCGTCACCGATCTGACAGCGGTCAGGGCGTGAGCCGCGTCGTCATTACCGGCGCGGGGGCCGTGACTGCGCTTGGTGAAGATATTCCAAGCTATAACAAAGCCTTGCGGGATAACACCAGCGGCATCGGCCCCCTGAGTTGCCGCGATCTCGACCGGCTGTCGATAAGGATCGGCGCCGAGGTGCGCGGCTATGACCCATCGGCGCATTTTCCTGCCGCCAGCCTGCCACGGCTCGACCGCGCCTGCCAGTTTGCCATCGTCGCCGCGCGCGAGGC
>JBARVM010000048.1:0-1528 GCA_049646265.1 Paracoccaceae bacterium | reverse complement strand
TGGAATCTGCCAAGAACTTCGGATGCAGCTGGCCCGACAGAACCAGCATCGGCCCCGATTGGGTCGCATAGCGGCAATCTGGTCGGGCGGCGTCAAAGGCCAGCGTCTCTATCACCGCGAAACTCTGTTCGGTGATGCAAAAGACCCCGTTTGGCACCAGCCCAAAGTTTCCCGGCCCGGGCTTGCGCTGTAAAGGCGCCAGTTCCTGCCCCCCTTCGACATAATAGCCGACGGGGCGGCGGTCGGCGTGATACATGCCGGCATTCATGGCAAAGGCCAGTGTCGCACCGTCAGAGGCCAGCACATCATTGACCGCGGCAAAACTGCCCAGGGGCCGCCCGTCGGCATTACGTAAGAAAAGGCGCAGATCTTCCCCCACATGCGCCGTGCAGACGACAAAGGGCAGATCTTCGAACAGACGGGTTTCGCAAGTTCCGGCCCGGCTGGCCGTGGCCATTGCCGCGGTCAGACCGAAGGCAAGGGCAAGGCTAGCCGCGATCTTCATCGCCCTCATCGCCCTCTTCATCCGGCCTTGCTATGTCGCGCTGAACCCGTTCGTCGGCGAAAAGCCTGCGCGTCTCATCAAGCCGGTCAAAAGTCTCGTCCGGCTGAAACCGCAGTTCGGGCGCATATTTCAGCGTCATTTCCCGTGCCACCAGATGACGCAATTCGGCGCGATTGCGGTTCAGCGCCGTGATCGCCTCTTTCACGCCCTTGCCGCCCAAGGGCAGGACATAGGCCGTGGCAATCTTGAGATCGGGCGATGTGCGCACCTCGCCCACGGTAATGGAAAAGCGATTCAGATCGGGGTCATGCACCTCTTGGCGCGCCAGGACCTGTGACAGCGTGTGACGGATCAGCTCGCCCACGCGAAGCTGGCGTTGCGAGGGGCCGGAGCCCTGGGAAAATCGGTTCTTTGCCATAGGCCCCCTTTAGGCCAAGCCGGGGCGGCAGGCAACGACCCTTTACCAACCCGGCGCCAACAGGCTATGGAATGCCGGTCAGGAAAAGGACTGCCGCCATGAGCGACAAGAGCACACTACCGGGTATTGTCATCACCGGCGCCTCTGGCCGCATGGGGCAGATGTTGATCAGGACGGTTTTTGCCTCTGACAAGGCGCGACTGGTCGGCGCGGTCGAGCGGGCGAACCATGGCTGGATCGGCAAGGATCTGGGCGAGGCGATGGGCGGGGCAGCCATTGGACTTGCCGTCACCGACGACCCGCTGAAGGCTTTTGCAAAGGCGCAGGCGGTCATCGACTTTACCGCGCCTGCGGCCACGGTCGAATTTGCGGCGCTGGCCGCGCAGGCCCGCGCGGTTCATGTCATCGGCACCACGGGGCTGGAGGCGGCGCATCTCGACAAGTTGCGCGCCGCCGCCCGTCATGCGGTGATCGTGCGGGCGGGCAATATGAGCCTTGGTGTAAACCTTCTGACGCGGCTGACCGAAAAGGTCGCGGCGGCACTTGATATCGACTGGGATATCGAGATTGTCGAAAGCCATCACCGGCACAAGGTCGACGCCCCC
>JBARVM010000047.1:0-6433 GCA_049646265.1 Paracoccaceae bacterium | reverse complement strand
CCTCTGACGTCTTCCTGAATGTACCGCCGGAACTGGTTGGCAAGATCGCCGTGCCGCCAGAGATGAATGACATTGTCAATATGGCTGTCGTTTGGGCGGGCGGCCAAGCCTGTTCGGAAGACAAGGAAGTGCTGAAGAAAGCCCGCGATGCGCTGGTAGCAGCCAAGCCGAACTGGATCGCGATGGATTATGGTGCCACCGAAAAACTGTCGAACAACGACTGGGCGGCGGCAGTGAACTGGAACGGATCGACCATGCGCGCGCGCCTGGCCAACCCCGATGTGGCCTACGGCTATCCCAAGGAAGGTTACCCGGTCTGGATGGACTCGGTTGCGCTTTTGTCGGATGCGCAGAATGTCGAAGAGGCCTATGCCTTTCTAAACTTCATCGCCGCACCGGAAAATGCGGCACTGGTTTCTTCGTTCGCGCGCTACGCCAACGGGATCGCCGGGTCAGAGGAATTCATGCCGGAAGACATGAAAACCGCGCCCGAGCTGATTATCCCGGACGAGTTGAAATCGGCCGGCTATTTCGCCCCAACCTGCTCACCTGCCGCGCAGGAATATATGACGGCGATCTGGACAGAGTTGCAGAAGTAACCGGCCCAGCCTGACCAAGCCCTCAGCTCTTGCGGTAACCATCCCGCAAGAGCTTTTCGATGTCTGAAGAGGACCCACGCCATGTCTCTTTGCGACCGTTCTGCGTCGGATCTGTCGCGGATGATTGCCCGACGCGAAACCGCGCCGTCGGAGATCATGGCGGCCCATATTGCCCAGATAGCAGCGCGGAACCCGGCGGTGAATGCCATCGTCTCGCCGGTCGATCCCGATATTCTGATGGCAGAGGCGCGCGCCGCCGATGACGCGCCCCGCAAGGGCTGGCTTCACGGCCTGCCACATGCGGTCAAGGATCTTTGCGCCACACGCGGGCTGCGCACCACCTGGGGTTCCCCGCTCTTTGCCGATTTCGTGCCGGAAAAGGATGATCTTCTGGCCGCCCGCCTGCGCGCTGCTGGGGCGATTTTCGTCGGCAAGACCAATGCGCCTGAATGGGGTCAGGGCAGCCATAGTTTCAACCCGGTCTTTGGCGTGACCCGCAACCCCTATGATCTTTCACGCAGTGCCGGCGGCTCTTCCGGCGGGGCGGCGGCGGCAGTGGCGGCGCGCATGGTGCCGGTCGCCGACGGGTCTGACATGATGGGTTCCCTACGCAACCCGGCTGCTTTTTGCAATATCTACGGTTTCCGGCCCAGCTGGGGGCTGGTGCCGGGCGATGCCGGTGGCGAAAGCTTCATGGCAACCATGGTGACAGATGGTCCGATGGCCCGCACGATCGAGGATCTGGTCAATCTGCTGGCAATCCTGTCTGGCCCCAATCCCGAAATGCCCTTTGGCCGGCCTGCCTACCACACGCCCTTTGCCGCCGAAGGCGCAGACATGCGCGGCAAAAAGATTGGCTGGCTTGGTGACTGGGGCGGCGCCTATCCGATGGAACCGGGTATTCTTGACCTATGCGCCGCAGCTTTACAAACCTTTGTCGACGCAGGCGCCCATGTCGAAGAGGTCGCCCCGCCCTTCCCAGCTACGGATATCTGGCGGTCTTTCACCTGCCAACGCTCCGTCTCTACCGCCTATAGCCGCCTGTTCGACCGCCCCTTTCACGAACTTTGTGCCGACCCGAACTTTCGCGGCCGCATCAAACCCGAAACCCGGTGGGAGGCGGAAACAGGCCTCACCTACACCGTTCAGGCGTTGCACGAAGCCTCCGCCATCCGCTCTGCCTGGTATGCGGCGGCGGCGCGGCTCTTTCAGAGCTACGACGCGCTGGTTCTGCCCTCCGCACAGGTCTGGCCCTTTTCGGCTGAATGGCGCTGGCCGGAAGTGATCAACGACCACCCGATGGACACCTATCACCGCTGGATGGAGGTCGTTCTGCCTGTCAGCCTGATCGGCCTGCCCGCCCTGTCGCTGCCCGTGGGCTTTGGGGCGAACGGCCTGCCAATGGGCATGCAGATCTTCGGGCCAGACGGGTCGGATGCAGAGATCCTTGCCATGGGGCAGACCTACCATCAGATCACCGACTGGCCCGCCCGCCCGCCATCCGCCACCCATCAGCCAAGTGCTGTGAAAGCCATTTGAATATCGGTCTGTAACCATGCAGAAAACAAACGAAAAACCAACGCTGCGCCTGCGCATCAACCTGCCTGATGGCAGCTATCTTGGCCCCGGCAAGGCCGATCTCATGGCCGGCATCGCCGAAACCGGTTCCATCCTCGCCGCCGGTCGGCGCATGGGGATGAGCTACAAGCGTGCCTGGGGTCTGGTCGAGACATTGAACAGCATGTTCGACATGCCGCTGGTGCAGGCCAATCGCGGCGGCGCAAGCCGGGGCGGCGCGGCCCTGACCGACCGGGGGACAGAAGTTCTGGCACTTTACCGCGCCATCCTCGCAACCTCGGAACAGGCGGCGGCGGCCTCCTTGGCCAGCCTCTTGTCCCATGCCGCATCAACCACCCCGGACGCGAAATAAGACTTGCTGCTGGCGGGTTGTCCGTTATATCCCAATGGAAATAACGGTGATCAACATGCGCCTTTTCACTTTGATAACAAGCCTCTGCTCGGCTTTCCTGTTAACCCCTCCCGCGTGGGCGGAAGAGGCGCGGATAGCCGTTTCCAGTAACTTCGCCCACGTGGCAGAGGTTCTTGGCCAGGCCTACGCGGAAACCTCGGGCGACAGGATCACCCTCATCCCCGCCTCGACCGGCAAACTTTTCGCCCAGATCCAAAGCGGCGCGCCCTTTGATGCCTTTTTGTCGGCCGACCGCGCCACGGTAGCGGCCCTGATCAGCGACGAGGCCGCGCTGGCCGGAACAGAATTCACCTATGCCCTTGGTCGGCTAACCCTTTGGGCGCCGAACTTCCACCGGGGCGCCTTCCACGACCCGGCCAAAGCCCTGACCGGCGCGCGTCACATCGCCATCGCCAATCCCGATCTCGCGCCCTATGGCAAGGCCGCCGTAGAGACCATGGAGGCTCTGGCTGTCTACCAGAAGGTGGCGGCAAACCTCGTCACCGCCGAAAATATCAACCAGGCGCAAACCTATGTCGCAACCGGCGCGGCAGAGATGGGTTTTGTCGCGTCATCTGCCCTGACTGACCCACCGACGGGTGCGGTCTGGCAGGTGCCCGCCTCGCTCCATGCGCCGATTGCGCAGGATGCGGTTCTTTTGCGCCACGGGGCAGACAACCGGGCCGCTAAAGGGTTTCTCGCCTATCTTGCCAGCCCGGCGGGCCGCGCCCTGGTCGCCGCCAGCGGCTATGACCTGCCATGAAAGAGGCGCGATGATCGAAACCTTTGCCCCTCTTTGGCTGACGCTGAAACTCGCGACCATCGTCACCTTTCTGCTGATCTGTCTTGCGACGCCGCTGGCCTGGTGGCTGGCGCGCAGCCCCTCGCGCCTCGCCCCGGTGGTCGAGGCTTTGACCGCCCTGCCGCTGGTCTTGCCGCCGACGGTACTGGGCTTTTATCTCCTGCTTGCCTTCACCCCTCAGGCCCCTTTCGGCGCCTTCTGGCTGCAGATGACCGGTCAGCCTTTGGTCTTTTCCTTTACCGGGCTGGTGCTGGCATCCGTGATCTATTCGCTGCCTTTCGCCGTGCAACCGCTGCAGGCCGCCTTTTTGAACCTGCCGATGGGCCAGCTGGAAGCAGCGCAAAGCATGGGGGCCGCCCGCCGCGATCTCTTCCTGTCGCTGATCCTGCCCCTGACGCGGCGCGGCTATCTGACGGCGATCGTGCTCAGCTTTGCCCATACACTTGGCGAATTTGGCATCGTCCTGATGGTCGGTGGCAATATTCCCGGCGAAACCCGCGTTGTCTCCATCGCCATCTATGAGGAGGTGGAACGGATGAATTACGCCGCCGCCCACACGCTTTCGGGCCTGCTTCTGGCCCTCTCCTTCCTGATCCTTCTGGTCCTTTACACAGTGAACGCCCGTGACCGGCGGCAGGCAACGCAAGGGCGCGGCGCAGGATGACGGGGATGGAGGTCTCTTTTTCGCTGGCGCGATCCGGCCAGCGGCTGCACCTGCCGCGGGTGCGGATCCCGCTTTCCGGCGTCACGGCCATCTGCGGGCCCTCCGGGGCAGGCAAGACCACGCTTTTGCGCGCCATCGCGGGTTTTACTCGCACCGGTGGTCAGATCCTGTGTGACGGAGAGGAATGGGAGGATGGTCGCCGATTTCTGCCGCCCCATCGCCGCCATGCAGGTTTTGTCGCGCAAGAGCCGCAGCTTTTCGACCATCTCGACGTGGCGGGCAATCTGGCCTTTGCCGAACGGCGCGCGCACCAGCCGGTTGACCGCGACCTGGTCATTGCGCGGCTGGATATCGGCCCCCTCCTCACCCGCCGCACCGCGACCCTTTCGGGTGGCGAGGCGCGGCGCGTTGCGCTGGCGCGGGCGCTACTCGCCGGGCCAAAGCTTCTTTTGATGGATGAGCCCTTTACCGGCCTTGACGCCGCCCGCCGGGCCGAAATCATGCCCTATGTCGAATGGCTGCGCGACAGCGCGCTATTACCCATATTCCTTGTCAGCCACGCCCCGGCAGAGGTGGCGCGCCTCGCCAGCCGTGTACTGGCGCTTGATCAGGGCACCTTGGCCTATTTCGGCGGGGTGGAAGATTTCTTTGCCGAAAGATCACATCTGACCGGCGAGGCGGGCACCAGCCTGATCGCGGCGGAGGTTCTCGGCAAGGAGGGTGACGGGCTTTGTCGCCTGCGCTTTTCTGGTGGCGAATTACTGGCGCCGGGCGTCACAGCTGCCCCGGGGGCCATTGTGCATCTGCTTGTCGCGCCGCGCGATGTGATGATCGCGCTAAGAAAGCCAGAGGGGATCAGCGCACTGAATATCCTGAAGGTGCGTGTTGAAGGCGTCACACTGGCTGGCGGTGCGACAGAGGTGAGGCTCGACGCGTCCGGCACCCGGCTTAGCGCCCGCATTACCGCGCGGTCAGCGGCGGCGCTTGCGCTGAAACCGGACTTGGACTGTTTTGCCGTGGTCAAGTCCGTGGCCCTGGCAGACGGCTAGGCCAAGGCGCGACTGGACGGGATCGGGCCGGGCGCCTAAGACTGGCGGCATGAGAAAATCGGCATTGATAGTGGCCCATGGCCAACCCAGCGACCCCGCCCCGGCAGAGGCGGATCTGGCCGCCCTGACCGATCTGGTCGCTCGCCACCTGCCGGGCTGGCAGATCGGCAGCGCCACCCTCGCCGCCGAAGGCAGGCTGGAAGACGCGCTGGCGCGGCTCGACCAGCCGTTGATCCTGCCCTTCTTCATGGCCGACGGCTGGTTCACCAAAGTCAACCTGCCCAAACGCCTCACCGCCGCCGGGCTGGCTGCGCCGCGCATCCTGCCGCCCTTTGGACTGATGGATGCCCTGCCAGCGCTTTTGCGCGAGGCACTCGATCAGGCGCTGATGACGCGCGACTGGCGGGTTGAAGATACCGCACTTTTACTGGCGGCCCATGGTTCGGGCCGGAGCCGTGCGCCAGCGGCCGCCGCCAACCGGCTCGCCGCAGCCATAGGCAGCTCACGCCCCTTTGCCGACCTCAGGCTTGGCTTTATCGAAGAGACGCCGCGCCTTGCCGAGGCGGCGCGGGGCATGGGGCCGAAATCCCTCTGCCTGCCGCTTTTCGTCGCCCGCTGGGGCCATGTCGAGACGGATATCCCCGCCGCCCTGACAGAAGCAGGCTTTGGCGGCGACTGCCTTGACCCTATCGGGCTTTGGCCAACCGTCCCCGCCCTTTTGGCAGAGGCGCTTCGCCGCGCCTAGCCGTGCTTGACCATCACATGGCGCACCACCGAATAATCCTCCAATGCGTAAGAGGAGAGGTCCTTGCCATAGCCGGACTGTTTGAAACCGCCATGCGGCATCTCATTGGCCAACATGAAATGGGTGTTGATCCATGTGCAGCCATAACGGAGCCGCGCAGCCGTCGCCATGGCGCGGCCCACATCCCTTGTCCAGACCGATGAGGCAAGACCATAGTCGCTGTCATTGGCCCAGCCGACAGCCTCGTCCACATCGCTGAACCGTGTGACGGAAATGACCGGCCCAAAGACCTCGCGCCGCACGATCTCATCCTCCTGCAGCGCGCCGGCGACCACGGTCGGGCGATAGTAATAACCCGCATCGCCCATGACCGACCCGCCGGTAGTGATCTCTATATGGTTCTGTTCGCGGGCACGTTCGACGAAACTGGCAACCCGGTCGCGCTGACGCAGCGAAATCAGCGGGCCGATCTCATTGGTCGCATCATCCTCATTGCCAAGCTGGATCGTTGCTACAGCCGCCGAAAGATCCGCCACCAGATTGTCATAGATCTTGCTGCCCGCATATATCCGGCAGGCAGCTGTACAATCCTGCCCGGCATTGTA
>JBARVM010000046.1:0-3890 GCA_049646265.1 Paracoccaceae bacterium | reverse complement strand
AATTCGCCGACCATCGCCGATTGCAGGTCGGCCTTGGCCACCCGCGCGGCCTCTGCCGCCAGATCGGGTTTGGCGCCAACCAATGGTGCTATCTCGCGTGCCAGCGCCGCGATCCGGTCGATGCGGTCCTTCTGGCTGCCGAGCTTATTGTGGAAAGTGACATTGGCCAGCCCCGCCGCCATGCCCTCCATTCCCCCGGATTTCACGGTGCGAAGATCATTCTCCCAAAAGAATTTCGCGTCCGACAGCCGCGCCGACAGAACCTTCTGGTTCCCCGCAAGGATCGTCGCGCCATGATCGGCGGTGGCGTTGTTCGCGACCGTGATGAAGCCCTCGATCCGCCCACTCTTTGGGTTGCGGCAGGAAAAGAATTTCTGATGTTCCTTCATGGACGTCTGCAAGACCTCCGGCGGCAGGCCAAGGAATTCCTCGTCGATCCTGCCCATCAGCACCACGGGCCATTCGACAAGCCCCGCCACTTCGGTCAGCAGACCCTTATCCTCGACCACCACAAGCCCGGCGGCGAAGGCGGCGTTGGTGGCATCGTTCCAGATCTGCTCGGCCCGCTCCTCGGGGTCGAGCATCACCTTGGCGCGCTTGAGTTTCGCGGCGTAATCGTCAAAGCCGGTGACGGCAAAACTGCCCGGCGACAGGAACCTGTGTCCGCGCGTGACATCCCCTGCCGCGATCCCCTCCACCACAAGGGGAACCACTTCGGCGCCCGTCTCGTCGCCAAGAATACAAAGGATCGACTGCAAGGGCCGCACCCAACGAAGCGACCCTGCGCCCCAGCGCATCGACTTCGGCCAGGGGAAATTGCGGATCGTCGCCTCCAGCACTTCGGCCACAATCTCGGCCGCCTTGCGACCGGGTTTTTCGATCACGGCGAAATAGGCCTGCCCCTTGCCCGCATCGCGTATTTCCAGCTGATCCATCGCAAGACCGGTAGAGCGTAAAAAGCCCTGCACCGCCTGTTCGGGCGCGGTTGTGGCGGGCCCTTTGCGTTCTTCGCGCACCGCGCGGCTTTCCCCCGTTAACCCTTCGACCGCCAACGTCAGGCGGCGCGGGGTCGAGAGCGCATGGGCGCCTGCATAGGTCAGCCCGGCCTCTACCAGGCCATCGGTGATCAGGCGGCGCAGGTCTTCGCGCGCCTTGACCTGCATTCTTGCCGGAATCTCTTCGGAGAAGAGTTCGATGAGAAGATCGGGCATGTTACTCTTCCCCACTGCTGTTCAACTGGTTCCAGGCATAGGCCCGCCCGTCGGGGTAGATGGCAACGACCCGGTCAACGCCGGGATGGATATTGGTGCCTGCCGAAAAGGCAACAGCGGCGCCCGATTGCAGGTCGGCATCAATCTGGCCCGCGTTGAAACAGGAAAACCACGACGGCGCGATCAGTGGCGTGGGGTTTTCATAGATCCGGTAACTCTCGGTCAGCATCGGCAGGCTCATGGGCGTGACGAAACAGCCGCGGAACCGCAGCGGCGAGCTGTCGGCGTCGATCCCTTGAAACTCCGCCGTGATCAGCATCGCATCAGCCACCGACCCGTCGACAGGATCAAGGGCGATTTCCGCCGCTGGCGCCGATGCCGGCACCGGCTGATAGAAGGCATAGATCTGAGCATAGTAAAGCGCGGCACCCGCGGCCAAGGAGATCAACACGATAAGCCCCACAACGAATTTTCCACTCACGACCCTGCACCCGCCTTGGTGGTGACAAAAGCATCGGCGCATTTCTTGGCCAGCGCCCGAACCCGGCCGATATAGGCCTGCCGTTCGGTCACGGATATGACCCCCCGCGCATCCAGAAGGTTAAAAAGATGGCTGGCCTTGATGCACTGGTCATAGGCAGGATGCGCCATGACGATCTTGCGGCCTGCGCTGTCCGCCTCATCGGCGGCAAGAATGCGTTCGCATTCGGCCTCTGCATCAACGAAGTGCTGCAAAAGCATCCCGGTATCGGCCTGATCGAAGTTCCAGCGGGAATATTCCTCTTCGGTCTGGCGGAAGATATCGCCGTAACGCAGATGGATAGGGCTGCCCGGATCGTTGAAGGGCATGTCCATCACATGATCGACGCCCAGCACATACATGGCCAACCGCTCCAGCCCATAGGTCAGTTCGCCCGAAACAGGCGCGCAATCATGGCCGCCGACCTGTTGGAAATAGGTGAACTGGCTCACCTCCATCCCGTCGCACCAGACCTCCCACCCAAGGCCCCAGGCGCCAAGGGTCGGGCTTTCCCAGTCATCCTCGACAAAGCGGATGTCATGAAGCGCCGCATCGACCCCGATCGCGGCGAGCGAGCCGAGGTAGAGATCCTGCAGATCGGGCGGCGAGGGTTTGATGATCACCTGATATTGGTAATAATGCTGCAGCCGGTTGGGGTTCTCGCCATAGCGCCCGTCGGTCGGGCGGCGCGAGGGCTGCACATAGGCCGCCGCCCATGGCCGGTCGCCGAGGCTGCGCAGGGTCGTTGCCGGATGAAAGGTGCCCGCCCCCACTTCCATGTCATAGGGCTGCAGGATGGCGCAGCCTTTCGACGCCCAGTAGGACTGCAGGCGCAGGATGATCTCTTGAAAAGAGCGGGGGGTGGAAATGGTCATGTCACCGGGCCTTTCGGGCAAAGCGCGTTCTCATTAGGCAACCGGTGCGTCGCGGTCAATCGGAACCGGTCGAAATTCAACGAGGCTTCGCCCGCCTTCCCACTGGCCTCGGGCGCGATTTCACGATATGACCCGCGCAAAACGCGGTGATACGGGCAAAGAGGTTGGCAGTGATGTTTGGCGTTATTCGTTTTTTCAGTTTGGTGATTTGCGTCTCGACGATCCTGTTTGCATCTGAACTGCGCGCGCAAGGCGCCGCCGATGTCTACGTTCAGATAGAGGCACGCCCTGCCAAGGACGCCGCGCTGGAACGTGCCGCTGCCTATGCGGCCACCTTTCCCAATGTGCAGGGCTTCCGGGTTGGCAACGGCTGGTACGGCATCGCCCTTGGCCCCTTCACCGCCGAAGAGGCCGAAAACCAACTGCGGCTTTTGCGGAACGAGGGCCTGATCCCGTCGGACAGCTACATCACCGATCAAAGCCGCCTTGGCGAACGTTTCTGGCCTACGACAGAGGCCATGGCACCTGACGCGCCGGAAACCACCGCTGATAGCGCCGCTGATACGGCCACCGATACAACCGCCGACGAACCTGCGACCGAGGAACTGGCAGCGGCAGAAGCCCAGCCTGAACCGGCCACCCTTCCAGAAGAAAGCCGGTCCGAGGCGCTGGCATCGGAATCGCTTCTGGCCAGCGAAGGCCGGATGGACCTGCAGCGCGCCATGCAGTGGTTCGGCACCTATGCCGGCGCCATCGACGGCTCTTTCGGCAAGGGCACGCGCGGCGCCATGGCCGCCTGGCAAGAGGCGGCGGGATACGAGCCGACCGGCGTTCTGACCACCGCCCAACGCGCCGAGATCCTGACAGCCTGGGAAGAGGAACGCACCAGCCTTGGCCTGACCATTGTCACCGAGGAAGAGGCGGGCATTCGCATCGAACTGCCGCTGGGTCTGGTGGCCTTTGACCATTACGACCCGCCCTTTGCCACCTTTGCTCCGAAGGGCGACAGCGGCTATCAGGTGCTGCTGATTTCCCGTCAGGGCGACGCCAAGTCCCTGGTGGCGCTGTTTGAACGCTTGCAGGCCCTGTCGATCATCCCGATGTCCGGCGACCGCAGCGTTGAAAAGAACAGCTTTCAGCTGAATGGCGAAGGCAATGGCACCACCGCCTATGCCGAGGCGCGTCTTGACGGCAGCTTCATCAAGGGCTTTGCCCTTATCGCCCCGACCGATGACACCCACCGCCGCGAACGCGTATTGGCCGCGATGAAGGCAAGCTTTGCCC
>JBARVM010000045.1:0-15981 GCA_049646265.1 Paracoccaceae bacterium | reverse complement strand
GCCTTGGCCTTGCCATCAATGACCGGCTGCGGCGCGCGGCGGCGCCACGAACCTGAGCGTTGCGGCGCCCCACCCGCCAATGCCCTGCAAAAAATGGCCAAAACCACCGCTGATCGGGCCTACCGGCTACAATATTAACCAAGATTCCTGACTCCTGGCTGCTTGCAGGCCTGCGAACCCCTCCCTATATACGCCCTGAAGCCGGCCAGAGCCTTTCTGGCCAAATGTTAGGGATCAGAGGGCAGGCGCCGCAACCGGGCCCGTTCTCTCATTATCGCCGAAGGAAGAGGTAAGACATGGCCAAAGTCATCGGGATTGACCTGGGGACAACCAACTCATGCGTCGCCATCATGGATGGATCGCAACCGCGCGTTATCGAAAATGCCGAAGGCGCGCGCACCACGCCCTCTGTCGTGGGTTATACGGATAATGAACGACTGGTCGGACAGGCCGCCAAACGGCAGGCCGTCACCAACCCGTCCAACACGATCTATGCTGTCAAACGCCTCATCGGCCGCCGCATCGGCGACCCGGAGGTGGAAAAGGACAAGAAGCTGGTGCCCTATGCCATCGTCGATGGCGGCAATGGCGACGCATGGGTTGAGGTGAACGGCGAAAAATATAGCCCGGCGCAGGTGTCGGCCGTGACCTTGCAGAAAATGAAGGAAACCGCCGAAAGCTATCTGGGCGAAAGCGTGACCCAGGCGGTCATCACCGTTCCGGCCTATTTCAACGACGCCCAGCGTCAGGCCACAAAGGATGCGGGCAAGATCGCCGGTCTGGAGGTGCTGCGCATCATCAACGAACCGACGGCGGCAGCGCTGGCCTACGGTCTCGACAAGAAGGACGCTCGCACCATCGTGGTCTATGACCTTGGTGGCGGTACGTTCGACATCACCATTCTGGAAATTGACGATGGCCTGTTCGAGGTCAAGTCGACCAATGGCGATACGTTCCTTGGCGGCGAAGACTTTGACATGCGCATTGTCAACTATCTGGCTGACGAGTTCAAAAAGGAACATGGCGTCGATCTGACCAAGGATAAGATGGCCCTGCAGCGCCTGAAGGAAGCCGCCGAAAAGGCCAAGATCGAGCTTTCCTCCAGCCAGCAGACAGAAATCAACCAGCCCTTCATCTCGATGGACATGAAGTCGGGCACGCCGCTGCATATGGTCATGAAACTGACCCGCGCCAAACTGGAAAGCCTTGTTGCCGACCTTATCAAGAAGTCGATGAAACCCTGTGCGGACGCGCTCAAAGACGCGGGCCTCTCCAAGGGCGATATTGACGAGGTCGTTCTGGTCGGCGGCATGACCCGTATGCCCAAGGTGATCGAGGAAGTGACGAACTTCTTCGGCAAGGAACCGCATAAGGGCGTGAACCCGGACGAGGTTGTGGCGCTGGGCGCTGCGATTCAGGCCGGTGTTCTGCAAGGCGACGTGAAGGACGTGGTCCTTCTCGACGTCACGCCCCTGTCGCTCGGCATCGAAACGCTGGGCGGCGTCTTCACCCGCCTGATCGACCGCAACACCACAATCCCGACCAAGAAGAGCCAGATCTTCTCCACTGCCGAGGATAACCAGAATGCGGTGACGATCCGGGTTTTCCAGGGCGAACGCGAAATGGCGGCGGATAACAAGATCCTTGGCCAGTTCAACCTTGAAGATATCCCGCCCGCACCGCGTGGCATGCCGCAGATCGAGGTGACTTTCGACATCGACGCCAACGGCATCGTATCGGTCGGCGCCAAGGACAAAGGCACCGGCAAGGCGCAGAACATCACCATCCAGGCGTCGGGCGGCTTGTCCGACGAAGAGATCGAAAAGATGGTCCGCGATGCAGAGGCGAATGCCGAAAGCGACAAGGCCCGCAAGGAGCTGGTCGAGGCCAAGAACCAGGGCGAAAGCCTGATCCATTCCACCAAAAAGTCGCTCGAAGAGCATGGCGACAAGGTGGATGCATCGACGGTCGAGGCGATCGAACTGGCGATTGGCGCGCTGGAAGAGTCGCTAAAATCGGAAGATGCCGGCAAGATCAAGGGCGGTATCCAGAATGTCATGGATGCGTCGATGAAGCTTGGCGAAGCGATCTACAAGGCAACGCAGGCCGAGGCTGGCGAAGCGCCGGAGGATGACGGCGGTCCGCGTGACGTCGACGACGATATCGTTGATGCCGATTTCGAAGACCTCGGCGACGACAAGAAGCGCCGCTAAGGTGACCGGAACCCCGGGGCTGGCGTGATCAGGATCACGCCAGCCTTTCCGGTTCACAAGGAAAGCACGAATGGCAAAGCGCGATTTTTACGAGGTTCTGGGCATTCCTCGCGGTGCCTCCGCCGAAGAAATCAAGAAGGCCTACCGCACCAAGGCGAAAGAACTGCATCCGGACCGCAATCGGGAAAGCCCGACCGCAGAGGCGCAGTTTAAAGAGGTGAACGAGGCTTATGACTGCCTGAAGGACGATCAGAAAAAGGCAGCCTATGACCGGTTCGGCCATGCAGCCTTTGAGGGCGGCATGGGCAATGGTGCGCGCGGCGGCCATCCGGGCCATGGCGACTTTGGCAGTGCCTTTTCCGACGTGTTCGAGGATCTCTTCGGCGATTTCATGGGCGGCGGGCGTGGCGGCGGCGGCCGCAACCGGGCCACCCGCGGGTCCGATCTGCGCTACAACATGCGCGTCAGCCTTGAAGAGGCCTATAAGGGCGCTCAGAAAACCATCAATGTTCCAACCGCCCTGCAATGCGGCGCCTGTAAGGGCACCGGCGCCGAGGGCGGCAGCGAGCCGCAAACCTGCCCGACCTGTTCGGGCATGGGCAAAGTGCGCGCGCAACAGGGCTTTTTCACTGTCGAACGTGCCTGCCCGACCTGCGGTGGCGCAGGCCAAATCGTCAAGAACCCCTGCAAATCCTGCCGTGGAGCTGGCCGGGTGGAAAAAGAGCGGACCCTTTCGGTCAATATACCGGCGGGCGTTGAAACCGGCACCCGCATTCGCCTTGGCGGCGAGGGGGAGGCCGGTCTGCGCGGTGGCCCATCGGGCGATCTTTATATCTTTATCGAAGTGCGCGAGCACGCCATCTTTCAGCGCGAAGGCGTCAGCCTTTACTGCCGGATTCCCGTATCAATGACCACTGCCGCCTTGGGCGGCGAGGTGGAGGTGCCTACGATCGACGGCGGCCGCAGCCTGGTCAAGGTGCCGGCTGGTGCCCAGAACGGCAAACAGATGCGGCTGCGCGGCAAGGGCATGCCCGCCCTGCGCGGCGGCGGCACCGGCGACATGGTGATCGAATTTGCCGTCGAAACGCCAATGAACCTGACCGCGCGGCAAAAAGAGATCCTGCGCGAATTTGAAACGCTTGGTGACAACAATAACCCCGAAGGGTCCAGCTTCTTTTCCAAGGTGCGGAACTTCTGGGATGGGATGACGAAGTGAAGGGCGCTGCGCCCCCTTCCTCCCCCCTGAAACAGCGCCTGACAGAGCGAGCCTTGGCCGAGGGCTTCAGTGCCATCGGCATTACCCGCCCCGATGCGATCCCCGCCGCCGCCGACCGGCTTGCCGAGTTTGTCGGACAGGGTCTGCACGGCCAGATGGGATGGATGGCCGAACGAATGGGCTGGCGCGGCAACCCCGCCGCCCTCTGGCCAGAGGCGCGCAGCATCATCATGCTGACCGAAACCTACAGCCCTGCAACCGACCTCCGGCTGGTCCTGGGGCAGGGTGATCGGGCTGCAATCAGTGTCTATTCCGGCGGAAAAGACTATCATGACATCGTTAAAAGGCGGCTGAAACGGTTGGGCCGCTGGCTGATCGAAGAGGCGGGAGGCGCCATCAAGGTCTTTGTCGATACGGCCCCGGTAATGGAAAAACCGCTGGCAGAGGCGGCCGGTCTGGGCTGGCAAGGCAAACATACCAATCTTCTGTCGCGCGATTTTGGCAACTGGTTCTTCCTGGGCGCGATTTTCACCACGCTTGACCTTGCGCCCGACACGCCAGAAGTCAGCCATTGCGGCAGTTGCACCGCCTGCCTGGATAGCTGCCCCACAAGCGCATTCCCGGCGCCCTACCAACTGGATGCGCGGCGCTGCATTTCCTATCTGACAATCGAACACAAGGGCCCGGTGGATGCCGCTCTGCGCCCGCTTCTGGGCAACCGGATCTATGGCTGCGACGATTGTCTTGCCGTCTGCCCCTGGAACAAGTTCGCGGTGGCGGCCCATGCCTCTCCCTATGCCAGCCGGTTTGCAGAACCGCCGAAACTCGCTGATCTGGTCAAACTGGACGACGCCGGATTTCGCGCCATGTTCGCTGGCGGGCCTATCAAACGTATCGGCCGCGACCGGTTCGTGCGCAATGTCCTTTACGCCATCGGAAATTCGGCAGATGTGGCATTTTTACCTGAAATAGAGCCTCTTTTATCCGACGCGGACCCAACGGTTTGCGACGCGGCGGCCTGGGCAAAAGCCCGGCTAGAGGCCCTGCCCGCCTCCTGAGACTTCGCGGGATTTCGCCAAATTTACGATCCTTGCAAGAAAGACTCCCGAAATTCCGAATCCCACCGCATAGTAGGCCTATAGAGACCTGCTCAAACCAAGGGGAGGATGAAATGGGTCAACGCGCCACGGACCATTATCGACAGGTAGCCAACGGCCGGCAGAAGTACTTTTTCGCGCTGGACCGGCAGGATGAAAACCCGTTCCTGCAATCGGGCCGCCACAGCCAGCATCGCCAGCCGGACGAAAATACCGGCGCGACCAGACTGCAGCATTTCCTGCGCATCGATCGCGGCCGGGCTGCCTGATCCGGACCCGTCCAGAGCCTAGGGACCGGAATTGAGCGGATAGCAGGGCGGCTTAGCGCCCCGCGGCCAGGTTAGCTGCGCACCATCTTTTCATATTCGCTGGCGACACGCTTGGTCATTTCGCCAACCTCGAACGAATAATCGCCGATCTGGCCAACCGGCGTCACCTCGGCTGCGGTGCCGGTCAGCCAGCACTGTTCAAAACTTTCCAGCTCTTCGGGCATGATATGACGCTCATGCACCGTGATCTGCATGTCTTTCAGCATGCCGATCACCGACTGGCGGGTAATACCGTTCAGGAAACAGTCGGCTTTGGGCGTATGCACCTCGCCATTCTTGACGAAAAAGATATTGGCGCCAGTGGCTTCGGCCACATAGCCGCGATAATCGAACATCATTGCGTCCGAACAGCCCTTTGCCTCGGCGGCGTGCTTGGACATGGTGCAGATCATGTAAAGCCCGGCTGCCTTCGCCTCTGACGGGATCGTCGCGGGATCGGGGCGACGCCATTTGGCGATGTCGAGCTTGGCGCCCTTCATCTTGGCGTCGCCGTAATAGTTGCCCCATTCCCAAGCGGCGACGGCCAGACGCACCGGATTGCGTTTGGAGGCAACACCCATATCCTCGCCCGCGCCGCGCCATGCAATGGCGCGTACATAGGCATCCGTCCAGCCATTCGCCTTCAGCACCGCCTCTTTTGCCGCCTCGATCTGATCGACCGAATAGGGGATCTTCATGTCCAAAAGCTCACCCGAGCGGATCAGCCGCGCCGAATGTTCCCGGCTTTTGAAGATCTTGCCATTATAGCACCGCTCCCCCTCGAATACCGAAGAGGCATAGTGCAGCGCGTGGGTCAGGACATGCACCGTGGCGTCGCGCCATTCGACCAGCGCGCCATCCATCCAGATTTTGCCATCACGATCTTCATAGGAACCGGCCATCGAACCCTCCAGCAACCGAATTTCCGAATATTGCGCTAATTAGGTCCGATACGGACATAATATTGCGCCTTTTGCCGCTTTCGCTAACAATTGATTCTTGGAAAGTCAACATAGCTGACGTAATATCCTGGCGAAGCTTTGGGGCAGGACAGAATGCAGGAAACGGCAGGACCGGGCACGGGTGGCGAAAGCCTCTTGTTCTTAACGGACGAGCAGCTTCGAAAGGGGATAGAGGCGATGTTTTTCGCCTATCGCGCTTTTACCGCTGACCCGGACAGGATTTTGGAAAACTACCAATATGGCCGCGCCCACCACCGGACCATTCATTTCATCAATCGCCAGCCGGGCCTGACGGTGACCACGCTTTTGTCACTGCTTGGCGTCACCAAACAGTCGCTGAACAGGGTCTTACGTGCGCTGGTAGAGGATGGCCTGGTCGAGGCGCGGGTGGGCAAGGCGGACAAGCGGCAGCGGCATCTGCACCTGACCGACCGTGGTATCGCGCTGGAAAGGGAGCTGTCGGAGGTTCAGCGCATAAGGATGCGCGCCGCCTATCGCACCGCCGGGCCCGCCGCGGTACAAGGATTTCGTCAGGTGCTGGAGGCGATGATGGACCCTCAGATGCGGCGCTTTTTCAATTCGATGAAGGATGACAGCCAGTGAGCGGCGGCATCGATCTCCATCTTCTGATCGTGGACGACGATGAGCGTATCCGCGGGCTTTTGCAGAAGTTCCTGATCAAGAACGGCTTTCTGGTGACCGCCGCCCGGGATGCGGCGCAGGCGCGGCGGCTGCTGGCGGGGCTGGAATTCGACCTCATTGTGCTTGATGTGATGATGCCCGGCGAGGATGGGATCAGCCTGACACGAGACCTGCGGGCCAAACTGGCCACGCCGATCCTTCTTTTGACCGCAAAGGGCGATACGGCCGACCGTATTTCGGGGTTAGAGGCGGGCGCCGATGATTATCTGGCCAAACCGTTCGAGCCGAAAGAATTGCTTTTGCGGATCAACGCCATCTTGCGCCGCACACCCGCGCCGGTGGCAGTCAAGGTGCCAAAGGTTCTTTACTTCGGGCCGGTCCGCTATGATGTCGATCGGGGCGAAATGTGGCGCGACGATCAGCTGGTGCGTCTCACGGCGACAGAGGCCTCGTTGATGCGGATCCTTTCCGCTTCGCCCGGCGATGCGGTTAGTCGTGCCAAGCTGGTGGAAGAGCTGGGCCGGGGCGGCGATCATACGCAGGAACGGGCCGTGGATGTGCAGATTACCCGCCTGCGCCGCAAGTTTGAAAGTGATCCGAAACAGCCGCGCTATCTGCAGACCGTCCGCGGTTCAGGCTATATGCTTGCGCCGGAATAGGCGCGTCTGCGCGGAATTGCCATAGTCAGGAAAGGCGGCGGATGAGCACGCTCTTTGTTACGCACCCATCGGGCCTTGCCCATGAGATGCCCACTGGTCACCCCGAGTGCACCGCGCGGCTGGAGGCGATCTATTCCGCCCTGCGCGCCCCGGAATTTGCCGAACTGATCCGCATGCAGGCGCCAATGGCCGAAGAATCAGAGGTTCTGCGCTGTCACGATGCGGATTATCTCGACCTGATAAGGGCGGCACGCCCGGCAGAAGGTATGGTTGCGCTTGATGCCGATACCACCATGTCCCCCGGCAGCTGGGAGGCGGCGTTGCGCGCCATTGGCGGGGTGAATGCGGCGGTTGACTCGGTCCTTGCGGGTCAGGCGCGTAACGGATTTGTAGCCATGCGCCCGCCCGGCCACCATGCCGAACGCAGCCGCGCCATGGGCTTTTGCCTTTTTGGCACAGTCGCCATCGCCGCCAAACGGGCGCTCGATCATCATGGATTGGCGCGGGTGGCGGTGCTTGATTTCGACGTGCATCACGGCAATGGCACACAGGATCTCTTGTGGGATGAGGCCCGCGCCATGTTTGTGTCTTCCCAGCAGATGCCACTTTGGCCCGGCTCTGGCGCGGCGACGGAACGTGGCGCGCATGGACAGATCATCAACCTGCCCCTGCCGCCCGGTTCCGGCGGCGACCGGATGCGCGCCGATTGGCAAGCCGCCCTGCAGCAGGTCGCGAATTTCGCGCCAGAGCTGATCCTGATCTCCGCCGGTTTCGATGCCCATCGCGCTGATCCTCTGGCCGGTCTGGCCTGGGGAGAGGCGGATTTCGCCTGGCTTACCCATGCGATTTGCGATCTGGCTGACGATTGCTGTCAGGGCCGGGTGGTATCGAGCCTGGAGGGCGGATATGATCTTGATGCGCTGGCCGCTTCGGTGGCCGTGCACTTAGAGGTGTTGATGGAGCGGGGCGAATGACCGAGGTAAAGGCAATGAATTTCGAGGCGGCCATGGCCGAACTGGAAAAGGTTGTGCGCGATCTGGAATCCGGCGAGGTCGAGTTGGAAAAATCCATCGCCCTTTACGAACGCGGCGCCCTGCTGAAATCCCATTGCGAGGCGCTGTTGAAGGCGGCGGAGGAGCGGGTCGAAAAGATCACCCTCGGCGAAAACGGTGAAGCAAAGGGCACGGTTCCCGTCGAAGGGCTCTGATGTTCGAAGAACGGCTGATAGCTGCACAGTCCGCCGTGCAAGAGGCGCTGACAGCCGCGCTGGCTGATAGCGCCGATCAACCGGTTGTACATGCGATGCGCTATGCCCTGCGCGGCGGCAAGCGGTTGCGGGGCTTTCTGGTCTTGGAAAGTGCGCGGCTCTTTTCCGTGGCGGATGCGCTTTCGGCCGCCGCTGCGGTAGAGGCGCTGCATGCCTATTCGCTGGTGCATGACGATCTGCCCTGCATGGATGACGACGACCTGCGGCGCGGCCAGCCGACCGTTCATGTGAAATGGGATGAGGCGACAGCGGTTCTGGCCGGTGACGCGCTGCAGACCCTTGCATTTGAGCTTTGTTGCGATCCCGCACTTGGGCCCCGCCGCGTCGATCTGATCGCGGCACTGGCCAAAGCCTCTGGCGCCGAAGGGATGGTGCTCGGCCAGGCGCTGGATATTGCCGCCGAAACCGCAGTCCGGCCCCTGAACCTCGCCGAAATAACCGCGCTGCAGGCGGGCAAGACCGGTGCCCTTTTCTCTTTCGCCGCCGAGGCTGGGGCCATTCTGGCCGGGGCCGACCGCGCGCCCCTGCGGGCCTATGCCGCGGCGCTGGGTCTCGCCTTTCAGATCGCCGACGATATTCTTGATGTGCAGGGCGACCCTGAAAAAGCCGGAAAAAGGCTGGGCAAGGATGCAGATGCGGGCAAGGCCACCTTTGTTTCGCTCCTTGGTCTTGCCGGCGCCAAGGCACGGGCGCAAGATCTGGTGGAGGAGGCTTGCGCGGCATTGTCGCCCTATGGCGATGCTGCAGACTGCTTGAGACAGACTGCCCGTTTCGTTATTGCACGAGAGACCTGAACGCCGCGAAAGGCCAGCATGACCGACAGACCGCAGACCCCGACCCTCGACCGCGTCAGATTGCCCGCCGATCTGAAGGCTCTGAGCGATCGCGAGTTGAAGCTGGTGGCGCAGGAATTGCGCGCCGAGACCATCAGTGCCGTGTCGGTTACAGGTGGCCATCTTGGCGCGGGTCTTGGTGTGGTCGAACTGACCGTTGCGCTTCATGCGGTATTCGATACGCCGCGTGACAAGCTGATCTGGGATGTCGGGCACCAGTGCTATCCGCACAAGATCCTCACAGGCCGCCGCGAGCGTATCCGCAGCCTGCGCATGAAGGGTGGCCTGTCCGGTTTCACCAAACGCGCCGAAAGCCCCTATGACCCGTTTGGCGCGGCGCATAGCTCCACCTCGATCTCTGCCGCGCTTGGCTTTGCCGCGGCGCGCGATCTGGGCGGGGATGCGGGCGATGCGATTGCTGTCATCGGCGATGGCGCCATGTCGGCTGGCATGGCCTATGAGGCGATGAACAATGCGGGCCATCTGAAAAAGCGGCTCTTTGTCATTCTCAATGACAATGAAATGTCGATTGCGCCGCCGGTTGGTGCCATGTCGGCCTATCTGACAAGACTATATACCGAAGGCCCCTTTCAGGATCTGAAAGAGGCCGCCAAGGGCGCCGTCAGCTTCCTGCCCGAACCGTTTCAGGAAGGGGCGCGGCGCGCCAAGGAGATGCTGAAGGGCATGGCGGTCGGCGGCACCCTCTTTGAGGAATTGGGCTTTTCCTATGTCGGTCCGATAGACGGGCACGATATGGACCAGTTGCTGAGCGTCCTGCGGACGGTAAAGACCCGCGCGACCGGGCCGATGCTGATCCATGTGCTGACCAAGAAGGGCAAGGGTTACGGCCCGGCGGAGCGCGCCTCTGACAAGGGCCATGCGACGGCGAAATTCGATGTGGTGACGGGCGAACAGAAAAAGGCGCCCTCCAACGCGCCTTCCTATACCAAGGTTTTCGCGCAAAGCCTGATCCGGGAGGCCGAGACGGACGAAAAGATCGTGGCGATAACGGCGGCCATGCCCGATGGCACTGGGCTGAACCTTTTCGCGGAACGTTTCCCACGGCGCTGCTTTGACGTGGGCATTGCCGAACAGCATGCCGTCACCTTTGCCGCCGGTCTGGCCGCGGGCGGGATGAAACCCTTTTGCGCGCTTTACTCGACTTTCCTGCAGCGTGGCTATGATCAGGTTGTGCATGATGTGGCTATCCAGCGCTTGCCGGTACGGTTTGCCATCGACCGCGCCGGGCTGGTTGGTGCCGACGGTGCGACCCATGCCGGGGCGTTCGACATCGCTTATCTGGCCAACCTGCCAGGCATGGTGGTAATGGCCGCCGCGGACGAGGCGGAACTTGTCCATATGGTCGCCACCGCAGCAGCGCTGGATGATCGCCCGTCTGCCTTCCGCTTTCCGCGGGGCGATGGTGTGGGGGTCGAGCTGCCAGAGCGTGGTCAGGTCTTGGAAATCGGCAAGGGCCGTATCATCGCCGAAGGCGGGCGCGTGGCGATCCTGTCCTTTGGCACGCGGCTGGCCGAGGTGATGAAGGCGCGCGAAAGCCTGTCGCAGCGCGGTCTTGCCCCGACCATCGCCGATGCCCGTTTTGCCAAGCCTCTCGACCGGGATCTGATCTTGCAGCTGGCGCGCGGGCACGAGGCGTTGATCACCGTGGAAGAGGGCGCCATCGGCGGCTTTGGCAGCCATGTCGCACAGGTCTTGGCCGAAGAGGGTGTCTTTGACCGGGGCTTCAAATATCGCTCGCTGGTCCTGCCCGATATTTTCATCGACCAGATGAGCCCCGATGACATGTATGCCGTGGCCGGTATGAACGCCCCGCAGATAGAGGCGAAGGTGCTGGAAGTTCTGGGCGTGACGCAGTTGGGCGAAAAGCGCGCCTGACCCGCGCCTAACGCCGCGCCGCCAATAGGTGGATCAGCGCTGCACCGGTTTCATAATAGGCCGCGCCAATTCCGGTAAAGCTTTGCCGATGTGCCGCGACGGGCTGCAATGGCAGGCTATCCTGGTTGCCGGTCAGTATCGCCTCTGCCACCGAAGTGCCAAACAGGGTGCCCGGCCCGATACCCCGCCCAGAAAATCCCGCAATCAGATAGCCGTTCTGGCCAAGGGTGACGATCTTTGGCAGGTGATCGGCGGTCATGGCGATACGGCCCGACCAGGCATAGTCAAGCGGCGTACCCGCCAGTGCCGGAAACAGCTGCGCCAGTTTGCGGCCCGCCCAATCGCGGTGCAGGAATGCCCCTGCATGATCCAGATTGCCAATGGCACCGATGATGACCCTGCCGTCGCGGTCGCGCCGAACCGATGACATGATCAACGCCGTGTCCCAACAGCCCTCGCCCCCTTGCAGAATATTGTCGGCAGCCGGGCCGGGATTGCCCCTGGTCGCCATCTGGAAATAATGGACTGGCACAAAACCCGGCTTTTCCACCCCGGCAATGTCCAGATGATAGGCATTTGTCGCCACCAAGAGCGCTGACGCCTCTATCCGCGCCTGCCCCGTTTCAACAAGCCAGTGCGTGCCGCTATGGCTTATCTGCCGCGCCGGCGTTCCCTCATGGACCGCGGCCCCCGCAGCCATGGCTGCCCGCGCCAGCCCGCGCACATAGGACAGGGGCTGAATAGTACCTGCACGCGGATCGAAAAGCGCGCCGTGGAAACGGTCGGTTCCGGTGCGGCGGCTGGTCTCTGCCTTGTCGAGCAGCTGCACCGGCGCGCCGAGCGCTGCCAACTGGGCATGACGCATCCTCAGATCGGCAAGGCCAGATCCGGCGTGGGCGCAGTGCAGCGTGCCCTTGCGGACCGGATCGCACTGAATGTCGTGCGCGGCAATCAGCCCGAACACCTTTTCCGGCGCACCGGCCAGAATGCGCGACAGGCGGTCGCCCGCCTCTGCACCCATCTTGGTGCGAATTTCGGCGGGTGGCATCCACAGTCCGGCATTCACCAGCCCGACATTGCGGCCCGACCCGCCATGGCCGATCGTTTCTGCCTCTATCAGACAGACCTTTGCCCCTGCCTTGGCGGCGGTAAGCGCCGCTGCACAACCGGTAAAGCCACCGCCGATGATCACAAGGTCCGCCGAAACCGCGCCCTGAAGCGCCGGGGTCGCCAAAGCGGGTAAGGCGCTTGCCGCCCATAAAGAGCCTTTGAACTCGGCTTGTCTGGTTTTCATGACCTTTGCCCCCGCCTTTTGCAGCGGCCCGATCAGTGCCCGCATCATGCTACTTCACACCGTGGCAACAGTGGCTGCAAGCCCTTAGCAGAAATCCATCATTCAAGATTTGTGCTTACCTATATTTTTCGTTCAAAGCGGCGAATGGCAATGGAAGCGCTGTCAAGTCTTCAAGGTCAGGAAGGCCCATTGATGGCACAATCCACCCAGAAAACAGGGACTGATCGATTTTCGTCAATATTCCATTATTGCGCCCTATTGTTGCCGGTTTCTACAACGATCAACCACATGAGGAACTTAATGGGCGATTAATTTGGCCGTCACAGAGAATCACGTAACGAACGAGCATGTCGGTACTGATCGGGTGAAACTGGAGCGTTAAGATGGCGACGAAGCAGCTTGCGAAAAAGGCTAATGACGAGGCAGAGCAGCTCGACGAGCTGCCAGCGGGCACGCAGCTTTTGCACGGTCAATACACAATCACGCGGTTTCTAAACAACGGCGGTTTTGGCATTACTTATCTTGCCAAGGATAGCCTCGACCGCAACGTTGTGATCAAGGAATGTTTTGCAGATGCCTTCTGCCGCCGTACGAATACGATCGTCAGCGCCCGTTCCCGTGCCCACCAAAACGAGCTGAAGTCGATCATCAAACATTTCGTCCAAGAAGCGCGTAGCCTGTCAAAACTGGTTCATCCCAATATCGTCGGCGTGCATCAGGTCTTTGAGGATAATGACACGGCCTATATGGCGATCGACTATGTGGATGGTAAAGATCTTCTGGACATCCTTGATGATCCGAATACCAACTTCACCCCCGAACAGATCGTTACCATGACGCGCAAGCTGCTGAATGCCATCGGCTTTGTGCATGACCATGGCCTTCTGCACCGCGACATTTCGCCGGACAATATCCTCATCGATACCAAGGGCGAACCGATCCTGATCGATTTTGGCGCCGCTCGCGAAAATGTCTCTGCGACCGAGCGCAAGCTTTCGGCGTTGCGGGTGGTCAAGGATGGCTATTCGCCACAGGAATTTTACATCGCAGGCAGCGAACAGGGCCCCTGGAGCGATCTTTATGCGCTGGCCGCCTCTCTTTATCACGTGATCAAGGGCGAGGCTCCGTTGAATGGTCAGGCCCGACTTGCCGCTATCGCCGAACAACGTCCGGACCCTTATGAGCCGCTGGCTGGCAAGGTAAAGGGCTATCCGGACCGTTTCCTGGAAGCGATCGACAAGGCCATGTGCACCATGCCCAAGCAGCGCTTGCAATCAGCCGGTGCCTGGCTTGCGATGCTTGATGGTGTGGCGCATGGCGCGAATGTGGATGGCGATCCGGAGATGGCGATCGCAAAGTTGATCGAGGAGCGCGCAAAAGAGCTTGCAGAGATTGCGGAAACTCCTGTGGCTCTTGCCGAGCCGCCGGCCAAGAGGGAGAAAGAAAAAGAGGGCATGAAATTTGCCCCCTTGGCCGAACCTGCGGCCGAACCGGTTGTTGTCGAAGAGACCAGCAACCGCAGTCTTTTGCGGGCCGGAACCGCATTGACCTTGATCATGGTTCTTGGTGTTGCTGGCTATGTCTTCTTTGCAGGTGGCAACAAGGATGCGACCGATGGCAATACGCCTGTAGTCGCTGAAGTTTCGAGCACAGCGACCCCTGACAATACCGCAGCAGAAACCGAAGCGGACGCAGCAGAAGCTGCCCGACTAGCCGCCGAGGCCGAAGCAAAGGCTGCGGCAGAAGCAGAGGCTGCAGCAGAGGCACAGGCCGCGGCAGAAGCCGAGGCGGCAGCAGCCGCTCAGGCCGCAGCAGAAGCCGAGGCGGCAGCAGCAGCTCAGGCCGCAGCAGAGGCGCAGGCAGAGGCAGACAGGATCGCCGCAGCGGAAGCTGAGGCTGCCGCAAATGCGGAGCCGTGGTTGAACAAGCAGGTCTCCTACGCCCTGTGGGACATCGAGATGCCCTTCAAGTTTGTGCAGCGTTCTGAGCGGAATGCGGAATCGGTCCTGATCACCGGGATCGAAGAAGGTGCCGATATTGCAACCTCGGGCGGCTGGATCGCCGACGGTGTCGAAATCTTCACCGTCAACGATGCGGTGCTGTCCAAGGACGAGGAGTTCTCGTCTAAGATCCTCGATTCGATGGTGCTTGATCCCGACGGTTACACCCGTGTGAGTGTCCGCTACAAAGACCCGGTCGCCGGCAAGTTTGAACGGGCATTGCTGGCAGTGAAGGTTGTGCGCAAGCTTGGCTGGGCGAACGGTACGGCAGTAGAAACCAAGCTGATCGACAATGCCTGGGTCACGTCGGTGACCGCAGTTGCCGGTACATCGGCCAAAGGGCTTCAGGCTGGCGACGTCCTTTTGGGCGAAACCACCACTGAAACGACCTTTGACGGCGTTGAGTCGATCGAGCAGACAATTGCAAAGCTTCAAAGCGATGGCGCGGAATCGGCCACTCTCGAGGTCCTGCGCAATGGCGACAAGCAAACGGTCACGCTGGAACTGAACTAACCGACGAACCGGCCGAGCCCGATGTGGCCCTTCGCTTCCCAAGCATGTCGCAACGGGAGAACACGAATATGGTTTCATGAACCCGTCCGCCGGCAGGGAATGGGAAAGGTACGCTGAAGCCTCGCGGGTAAAGCATGTCACGGAGGAGAAATGGCGAACGGAAAACTTTTCAACCTAAGCGGTGAAACAACAACGGCACGTCATTTTTTAGCCAAAATGGGATGCTCATAGGTGAAGTAAGAGAAATACCGCTGCCAAATTCTCTTTGCGGTGGCACTTTGGAAAGGTGAAAGAGATGGGACTATTCAGCAGACTCGTTGGTCGGAAACCGCAGGGCAATCAAGAAACGGCCACGCGCGAAAACAACGCCGACCGGCAATCGACCCAAAGCATTGACGCAAGAACTGCCGCGAGCGAAGCGGCACGGACCAAGATGGTAGGCCTGCGTCTAACTGAAGAGATGAATGTCAAATCCGGCCGCAAGGATGTCGCCGAAGCCCCAGAAGCTACGCAGCGGGAACCGGCCAAACCTGCCGTCAATATCTGGGATGTCGATGCTGGTCCCGCCTCGCCGCCTGCAGCCACTCAGCGCTCCACCGCGCCAGTACCGCTGGAGCCACGCCAGGATATCAACAGTATCGACCGCAATGGGTCAAACGCCGCGCGCAAGCGCCGCACCAAAACCCGCCTTTTGGGCTTTGATACGTCCGACGACCGCGTTGTCGATATCTTCAACAATCCCGTGGTGAAAACTTCTGCCCGTGGTGCACGTTTCCCGATCGGTTGGGTTGTGGTCATCAAAGGGCCCGGGCGCGGCGAATCCTTTACGCTGCTGTCTGGCATGTCCTCTATCGGTCGCGGTGAAGATCAGACCATCCAGCTCGATTTCGGCGACGATTCCATCTCTCGTTCCAATCATGCGGCGATCGTCTATGATCCTGAAACCTTCCAAGTTTTCCTGGGTCACGGCGGCAAAAGCAATATCGTGCGACTGAACGGCAAGCCGGTCATCAGCAACGAACAGCTGAAAGATGGCGATACGATCCGCATGGGTGAAACCACCCTTCGCTTTGTCGGCTTC
>JBARVM010000044.1:0-4628 GCA_049646265.1 Paracoccaceae bacterium | reverse complement strand
GCAAAGGGTCTGTCGTCTCCTCGATCCGCCCGCCCAGTTCGACCCGCAAGGATTGGCCTGCCAGCCGCCGCAGACCGAAAACAGATTCGCTGTCCTGTGCAAGGATCACGTCGAACCGCTGCAATAGGGCAACCAACCGGCCCTTCCGCCAGAAAGGCACACGCGCCCCGACCGAAGCGGTGCGGTCAGCCGCGAGAACCGGTATGGCCCGCTGATGAAGGCTACAGATCAACGCGGCTGGCAACGCATTGCCAAGGATCAGACAGGCCAAAGGCCGCCAATGATCCAGAAAGGCCCGTGCATCGCCCATCCGCTCGCCCGGTTGCCGGTCAGTCAGAATTTCGCCCGACTGGGCGGCAATCATCTCTGGATTGTCCCCCTCGCACGTCACCAAAAGCGACAATTGCGGCCGCGCGGCACGCAGGACCCGCTGGATCTGCCGCAAGGTGGCCGGTCGCACATCGGACGAGGCAATAATCCAAATCAGTTCGCCTTCGGGTCGTGCCCGTCGGTCGGGCGGATGTATGGCCGGTCGCCTTTCAGCAATTGCCAGATGCAGCCAGAGCGCAAGCGACCGCCTCACGTCATGCTTTCCTTTTGCCGCCGGCCCGCCCGTCACCTGCTCAGCGATCAGACGCCAAGCTCTTCGGTAGAGCTGGCAGGCTGAGCCTCGTCCCGAAGCCGGTGAAGATGGGCGATGAAGTAGCGCGTATGCGCATCATCAACCGTACGCTGCGCCTCTGCCTTCCAGGCGGCATGGGCGCTGTCATAGTCGGGAAAAATACCCACGACATGAAGCTTTTCGACATCCTTGAAGACGTTCTTCGCCGGGTCGATAAGTTCGCCGCCAAATACCAGATGCAGTCGTTGGGCCATGCCGTCCTCATAGAGATACTGTCAGAGTGGCAATCTATGCGACTGGGGCGGGCGGCTCAACCACTCACTTGCAGATTGCATCGGTGCCGCCATAGGGTGACGCATGGCAACCGACCGCACCGTCCGCATTCATCTTGGGCCCGCTGTGCTCGATACCGCCCGTGCAGGCCGCCACAATTTCCTGAACCGTCTGACAGAGGCTTTGCGCGCAGGTGGGTTCGAGGTGAGCTATCGCAGCAACAGCTATGCCGAACGGGTCGCCACCGCCGCCTTGCCCGGCTGGTCGATGTTCGAGATGGAGCCGCCAGAGGGCGAGCGTTCGCTGGTCTTCCGCAAGGCCTATGTGGCGCCCTTTTGGCAGATAGACCGGACGGACAAACGCTGGGACTGGGATGTGGCGAAAAAGAAATTCCGCATCAACGACAAGCATCGACCGGTGGCGGAACATTTCGCCGCCTACTGGCGAAACAGGCTCTATTCCAGCCAAAAAGAGGCGGTTTCGCGGGATGGCAGCATCTATGTGCCGCTGCAGGCTCGGCTTTTGGAACAGCGCCCCTTTCAGGCCGCAGCACCGGTAGATATGTTGCGGATCCTGCTGTCGCGATACCCCGGCCGCCCAGTCAACGCGACCCTGCACCCCAAGATCACCTACCCGGAGGAGGAGTTGGCAGAGCTTGGCCGCCTGGGCCGCAGTTTTCCGGCGCTGACGGTGTCGCGCGAAGCCTCAGCAGCGATGCTGGCGCGATGCGATTGCCTTGTCACCGAAAACAGTGCGGTCGCACTGGAGGCGCTATTCTTCCGCAAACCCGTTCTTCTTTTCGCCGGAATCGACTTTCACCATGCTTGCGCCTCGGCGTGGCGGGACGGGCTCGACGCCGCTTTCGCCCAGTTCGAGTCGGCAGAGCCCGATTATGACGGCTATCTTTGGTGGTATCTGCAGCGCCAATGCCTGAACGCCGGGCGCGAGGATTTTCACGCCCGGGCTGTCAAACGCCTCAACGCTCTGGGATTGGACCTAAGGGTCAGATAGAGGTGTCGATCCAGTTTTGCAGCGCGGCTTTCGGCGCGGCGCCAACCTTGTTCGACACAACCTGCCCGTCCTTGAATAGAAACAGCGCTGGAATGCCACGCACACCAAGTTGCGCCGGCAGATCGGGGTTTTCGTCGACATTGACCTTCACGATCTTGACCTTGTCGCCGTAATGAACCGACAGCTCTTCCAGCGACGGACCGATCTGCTTGCAAGGGCCACACCATTCCGCCCAGAAATCCACCACGACCGGAACCGGCGAATTGCGGACTTCGGTTTCAAAGGTGGCATCGGTAACGGCGAGGGTAGCCATGATATTCTCCAGACTGCAGGGATGACGGGTCAGGCACTGAACCTAGGTCTCGCAAGCGCCATCGTCAAGGGAGTGTAGTCGCGGCCAATGCATCCTCACGATATTGAGATCGATCGGCATCAGCCGCGCCGTCTTCGTCCAGACGATCGCCAGATCGATTCGCCGGTCCGGGTAGATTTCTTCCAACATTGCCGCATAGGCGCCCATTTGCCGCAAGATGCCCAGCGGTACCTCCTCCGGGCTGGCAGGGACAACGGCGTTTGACTTGTAATCGACGGCCAAAACCCGATCTGCCGTGACAACCAGCCGGTCAATGGTGCCGCGCAGGCTGCGCCCTTCGAACTGTGGCGGGCGGGCGGTCAATTCGACCTCCGCCAGGCTGCCCGGCGAGAATAGCTGCGCCAGTTCCGGCGCCGTCAGAACCGCCTTCGCTTCGAAAAAAAGCGGCTCTATCTCAGGCCAATCGGCATTGGACAAGGCTCTGGCAAGGCGTGGCCAGTCGGCTTCGGGATGTTTGGGCAGATGCTCCAGCAGAAGATGCAAAAGGGTTCCTCTTTGCCTTGCCTCCTCTTCCGGCAGACCTTCTTCACCGGGCAATGCCTTGGCCCCGCCCAGATCCGACGGCGAAAGCGGCGGTTGGGGACGGGGTCGCCATGCCAGGGGCGTCGAAAGCCAGGCGGGCGGCTCACTGGCCGTTTCACCCTCTGTCGTCGCTTCCGGCCCGAGATCCTCGGGCCAGTCGCCATGGGAATAGCGGCCATTCACCGCCCCAACATGGCTCATCCCGGCGGCCACCTTGTTATACCAGCTATCGTCCACTTCCTTGCCGACATCGCCCGCCGCCGCCACGATCAGCCAATGCTCCGCCCGAGTCATGGCGACATAAAGCAGTCTGTCGCGCTCGAAGATCTCCTTTGCTTCCTTCTCAGCGCGGGCCGCCTGAACCTGGGGCGAGTTTTCGGGCTTTCGGCCCTTCCACAGGGCATTTCCCGCCTCTGACCGAAGCATGATATCCTTGCTATTCAGCGGGCGCTTGATGGTCTGCGGCAAAAAGACGACCGGCGCCTCCAGCCCCTTGGCGCCATGAATGGTCATGACCCGGATAGCTTTTTGCCCGGATTCGAGACTTCTTTTGATGGTAATCTCGCCCTGTACCACCCATGACAGAAACCCCGTCAGGCTGGGAATGGCGCCCTGCTCGTAGCCAAGCGCGGTCGACAGCAAAAGGTCTATGGCATCCTCGATCTCGGCCCCCAATCGAGCGATCAGCCGCGCCCGACGCCCATGCCGGGTCAAGAGCCGCTCGATCAGCTCGTAGGGGCGCAGAAAATCTGCCTGATCGCGCAGATCGTTCAGAACCGCCAATGTCGCCGCATGTTCGGCGGTCTTTTCCCGCAAAGCCGCCCAAAGAAACCCGCCTTTCGGCCGGTTATGCGCCAGATCGAACAACTGCGCCTCGCTCCAACCAAAGAGCGGGGAACGCAGCGCGGTCGCCAGCGAAAGATCGTCCTCCGGCGTGGCAAGAAAGGCCAACAGGGCCAGAATATCCTTCACCGCCAACTCTTTGGTCAGAACCAGCCGGTCCGCCCCGGCCACCGCCAGACCCTGCTGCTTGCAGGCGCGGATGATCGCGTGAAAGAGCTCGGAGCGGCTGTACAACAGGATCAGCACATCGCCCTCATGCATCCGCCGTGGACCGTCGCGGTCTGGTATCTGGGTGCCCCGCGCGATCATTTCACGGATGGTGTGGGCGATCTTGTCAGCCAGAACCAGCGTATGATGGGCGGGGGGCAGCTCATCCACCGCCTCGTACCATTCCTTTTCCGCCTCCTTCTCTGCGGGCTCTATCGGTTCCCACAGATCGACGCGGCCGGGCAGATCGGCCCAAAAAGGAATATGGGAGGGGGGTGCCCCAACGCCGCTGCCTGGACGGGTAAAACAGGCGTCCACCACCCGCAGGATCGCACTGGAAGAGCGGAAGGAATGCTGAAGTTCCAGCGATTGAAAGGGCATCCCGGCAAGCTGGTGGCGTTCGTGAAAGCCGCGTTCCTTCTCGCCGAAAATCGCAAGCTCGGCCCCCTGAAAGGAATAGATCGACTGTTTGGCATCCCCCACCACGAAAATGCGCCGCTCGGTGCCGCGGGCGCCATAGCCGGCGGTAAACTCGGCCGCCAGCGCCTCGATCACCCGCCATTGCGCCGGACTGGTGTCCTGCGCCTCGTCCACCAATATCTGGTCAATGCCGCCATCCAACCGGAACAGCACCCAATCGGCCATTTCCCGCGCCGATAAAAGACGCCCGGCCCGGCTGATCAGATCCTCAAAATCGAGCAACCCGGAGGCCGCCTTGCGCGCGGCATAAAGACCCAGGAACCGGTGGGCAAAATGGTGCAGGGCATAGGTCTTTTC
>JBARVM010000043.1:0-4303 GCA_049646265.1 Paracoccaceae bacterium | reverse complement strand
ACAGCATGATGGCAAAGGTAAAGAAGGCCGAAAAGGCCAGCCACGGCGCTTGCAGATTCTGCTTGGCCTGTTGGGTCAATTCCCCCAGTGACGGCAGGTTGGAGGGCAAGCCGAACCCCAGAAGATCCAACCCCGCAAGGCTGCCGATAGCACCGGTCACAAGGAAGGGCAGAAGGGTCAGCGTGGCTACCATTGCGTTGGGCAGGATGTGGCGGAACATGATCACCCGGTCACTGACCCCCAGCGCCCGGGCGGCGCGCACATATTCGAAATTACGGGCGCGCAGAAACTCTGCCCGCACAACGCCAACCAGCGCCGGCCAGCCGAAAAGGATGGAGATAAAGACCAAAAGCCAGAAACTTCGGCCAAGGATCGCGAAAAGGATGATGATGACATAAAGCGTCGGCGTGCCGTTCCAGATCTCTATCAGCCGCTGAAAGATGAGATCGGTGCGCCCGCCGAAATAGCCCTGCACCGCGCCAGCCGTGATACCGAGAATACTGGCGCCGGTGGTAACAAGGATGGCGTAAAGGATCGACAGGCGAAAGCCGTAGATGATCCGGGCCAACACATCACGGGCGGTATCATCGGTGCCCAGCCAATGGTCTGCATCCGCCGCAGAAGGCGCAGTGCCGACATTGTTGATCGTATTGTAGCTATAGGGAATGACCGGCCAGAGGATATAGCCCGCCATGACCGGCTCACCCTGATAGTCGCCATCGGCGGCATCCGCCATCACCCCTTCGGGATCGTCCCAGCAGTCGGTCAGACCGCCAGTCATGATCAGACATTGCACCCCTTCGTCCTTATAGACCGCCTCTGTCTTGAAATCGCCGCCAAAGGCCACTTCGGGATAGAACCGATAGATGGGCATGAAACTTTCGCCCCGGTAGCGCACGAAGATCGGTTTGTCGTTTGCCAGGACCTCGGCAAAGAGCGACAGAAGAAACAACCCAAGGAAAATCCACAAAGACCAGAAGGCGCGGCGGTTGGCGCGGAAATTGCGCCAGCGGCGCTGGTTGAGCGGTGACAAAGCCATCAGCCTGTCCGCCTTTCGAAATCGATCCTTGGGTCAACCAGCACATACATCAGATCGGAAATGATGCCGATCACCAACCCCATGAGGCCAAAGGTGTAAAGCGTGCCGAAGACAATGGGGTAGTCGCGCTGCACCGCCGCCTCGAAGCCCATGCGGCCAAGCCCGTCGAGCGAGAAGATCACCTCTATCAGCAACCCGCCACCGAAGAGAACCGACAAGAGAAGGCCCGGAAACCCGGCAATGACAATCAGCATCGCATTGCGAAAGACATGGCCGTAAAGAACCCGGTTCTCGCTCAGCCCCTTGGCCCGCGCCGTCATCACATATTGCTTGCCGATCTCGTCGAGAAAACTGTTCTTGGTCAAAAGCGTCAGCGTCGCAAAGCTGGATATGGTCGAGGCGATGACCGGCAGGGTGATATGCCAGAAATAGTCCACGACCTTGCCCAAAGGGCTCAAATCTTCCCACCCGTCAGAAGTGAGCCCGCGCAAGGGGAAGATCTGCCAATAGCTGCCCCCCGCAAAAAGCACGATCAACAGCACCGCGAACAAAAAGCCCGGTATCGCATAGCCAACGATGATGGCGCCCGATGTCCATGTGTCAAATGGCGTGCCGTCGCGGACTGCCTTGCGAATGCCCAAGGGGATAGAGACGAGATAGGCGAGCAGCGTGGACCAAAGCCCCAGCGTGATAGAGACCGGCATTTTTTCGATGACCAGATCGATGACAGAGATGGAGCGGAAATAGCTTTCGCCAAAGTCGAAGCGCAGATAATTCCACATCATGTCCAGAAACCGCTGCAATGGCGGCTTGTCAAAACCGAACTGTTTTTCCAACTCTGCAATGAATTCCGGCGGCAGGCCCCGTGCGCCGACGTAGGAATCCTGACCGCCCGCCGCCTCTATCCCCGCATCGCCGGCAGTGCCGGTGATATTCTGCAAGACATCGCCTTGCCCCTGCACCTTGGCGATCATCTGCTCTATCGGGCCGCCGGGTACGAATTGGGTCAGCACGAAATTGATCAGCATGATGCCAATCAAGGTCGGAATCGTCAAAAGCAGCCTGCGAAGGATATATCCGCCCATATGGCTTGCCTGCCCTGTTACATCGCCAGCCGTTCGATCGACCGCCTAGTTGATTGCGCCTGCCGCCTTCAGCGCCGCAGCCTTGTCCGCGTTATACCACCAGAAGTCCATCTCGCCACGGGCAAAAGGCGGCATGTCAGCCGGATGTTCGTAGATGTCGAAATAGGCGACAGTATGTTTGTCCTTGAACCATTGCGGCACCCAGAAACGGTGCGAACGCAACACCCGGTCCAGCGCCTTTACGGCAGGCACAAGGGATGCATGGCTGTCGGCATTCAACACATTGGTAATCAGCGCGTCCACAGCAGGGTCGGCAAGGCCGGCCGCGTTGAACACATCCTTCACCGACTCCGAGCCGAAATACTGACGCAGACCCGCGCCGGGTTCATAACCGGTCGGAAATTGGCTGGTAATGATGTCAAAGTCGAAATTACGGGTGCGGTCCTGGTACTGGGCCGTATCGACCTTTGTCAGGCGCGCATCGACGCCGATCTTGCGCAGGTTATCGACAAGGGGATTGATGATTCGCGCAAAGGCATCGTCATCCTCAAGAAACTCGATAACCAGCGTTTGCCCGGCCGCATTGCGGCGCATCCCGTCGGAGCCCACGTCCCAGCCCGCCTCGTCCAACAACGCCGACGCAGCGCGCTGGTTCTTGCGGTCCAGTTGCTTTTCACCTGAAACAGATACGCCGACAGGCTCCCCATCCAGCACTCCCGGCAAAAGTTTGTCCGCCAATGGGGTCAGAAGCGCCAGCTCCTCCGGGCCAGGAAGTCCGGTGGCTTTCAGGTCGCTATTTTCCCAAAAGGAGGTGATGCGCGCATAGAGCCCGTAAAAGAGTGTGGCATTCGACCATTCGAAATTAAACATCAATCCGACGGCTTCGCGCACCCGGATGTCCTGCAACTGCGGGCGACGGAGATTGAAGACAAAGGACTGGCCTGTTGCGATATTGCCGTTGGCAATCTCTTCACGCTTGACCCAGCCTTTGGCTAGCGCCGGAAAGTCATAGGCCGTCGCCCAATTCTTCGACGAATTTTCATCGCGGAATGTATAGGCCCCCGCCTTGAACGCCTCAAAAGCTGCCGTAGGATCCCCGAAATATTCAACACGGATACGGTCGAAATTATTGCGGCCGCGATTGATTGGCAGATCCTTGCCCCAGTAATCGGGGTTACGTTTATAGGCCACCCGCGCGTTGATCTTGAAACTGTCGAGCATATAGGGGCCGGAACCGATACCGGGTTCCATGCGGCTTTCGTTCAACTTGGCGCCCGTGTCGGCGAACCACTTTTTCGACATGACCGGCAGCCCGGCAACCAGTTGTATCCGGTCCCGTTGCGGACTGTCCGGCAGGAAGGTGAATTTGATCCGCTGGCTGTCGAGCACCTCGGCGCCTTGCACAAAATGCGCCAACAATGCCGCGAAAGAGGGCAAACCATCCGTCTTGAACATCTCGTAAGTCTGCGCCACATCCTCGGCGCTCATCGCTGTTCCGTCGGAAAAGGTCACTTCGGGCCGCAGGGTAAAGATCACCCATGACTTGTCTGCCGGATATTCAAGGCTGCTGCAAAGCAGACAGTAAAGCGTGCCAACCTCATCCGCCGTTGAAACCATCATCTCTTCATAGCCGATGGTCGCCAGCGCGGCAGAGATGCCCTTTGTCGAATAGGGATTGAAACTGTCAAAGGTGCCAAAGGCCGAAACCGAAATTTCTCCGCCCTTCGGCGCATCTGGGTTGACATAATCCAGATGGGTGAAATCCGGCCCATATTTCGGAGGATCGCCAAAGGTGGTGATCGCATGTGAGGTTACAAGCCCCTCATTACCGGTGTCCTGCGCTTTGGCCATGCCCGCCAGCACCAGCATCAGCGCCGCCCAGATCAGGCTGCCCGACATCAGCGCCCTAAGAAATGCGCGGCGAGTTTCCGGCCAGCGACAGCAAAGGGCGGCAGTGCGGTTATTCATCAGGTTCCTCCTTGGGCGGGGCAGGATGTGACACCCCATGGCAGGCTAATGCGCCTGTTACCCCCGCTTCAAGTTGCGATTTTGTAATGTCACAAGGAAAAGCCGCCCGAAAGCTCCGGGCGGCTTGCCTGACCGAAGGATCGGAAGATCAGTTCAAGGACTGCAGATAGGCAATCAGATTGGCGCGATCTTCGGCCTTGGGCAGACCGGC
>JBARVM010000042.1:0-1647 GCA_049646265.1 Paracoccaceae bacterium | reverse complement strand
GCGCAGGAATTGCCAGCAGAAATAGCCCCGATCAAGGCCGTTTTGGCCAATGCAACCGTCCATTGGGCGGAATGAGGACCTGATGAGCCTGTGGAATGAGCTGAAAGACCATCACCAACGCCATCGCGAAAGGTCCATTCTCAGCCTCTTCGATCAGCCGGACCGCGCGGCGGACTTTTCGGCGCGTGCCGACGGGATGCTGTTTGACTATTCCAAGACCAGTATCGACAAGGAGGCGCGGCGGCTTTTACTGACGTTGGCCGAGGCTTCGGGCCTTGCGGCGCGGCGCGCGGAGATGTTTTCCGGCGAAAAGATCAATGAGACCGAAGGGCGCGCGGTGCTGCATACGGCGCTGCGCACCATGGGCGGCGCTGTTCAGGTGGACGGTGCCGATATCATGCCCGAAATCCGCGCCACCCACGCGCGGCTTTGCGCCTTTGCTGCCGATGTACGCAGCGGCCGGTTTCGCAGGCAGGGCGGGCCAATTACCGATGTGGTCAATATCGGTATCGGCGGGTCGGACCTTGGCCCCGCAATGGCGGTTCTGGCGCTGGCACCCTATGGTGACGGGCCGCGGGTGCATTTCGTTTCCAACATCGACGGGGCGCATCTGCATGACACGCTGTCTGGGTTGGCGGCCGAAACCACGCTGGTGATCGTCGCCTCCAAGACCTTCACCACGATCGAGACGATGACAAATGCCGAAACGGCGCGGGCCTGGATGGCCGCGCGCGTAGCCGATCCGGCGGCCCAGTTCGCCGCCGTTTCCAGCGCGCTCGACAAGACGGCGGCCTTCGGCATTGCGCCCGAACGGGTCTTTGGCTTTGGCGACTGGGTCGGCGGGCGCTATTCGGTCTGGGGCCCCGTGGGACTCGCCCTGATGTTGGCGATTGGGCCAGAGGATTTCGACGCATTTCTGGCGGGCGGCGCGGCGATGGACGCGCATTTCAGAACTGCAGCTTTTGCCGATAACCTGCCGGTTTTGCTGGCACTTGTGGGGATCTGGCACAATCAGATTTGCGGCCATGCCACGCGCGCCGTTCTGCCCTATGACCAGCGGCTTTCGCGGCTGCCCGCCTATCTTCAGCAGCTCGAAATGGAAAGCAACGGCAAGCGGGTGGCGATGGATGGCACCGACCTGCCCGGCCATTCCGGCCCCATCGTCTGGGGCGAGCCGGGCACCAACGGCCAGCACGCCTTTTACCAGCTGATACATCAGGGCACGCGCATCGTACCTTGCGAATTCATGGCCGCCCGGCAGGGGCATGAGCCTGATCTGGCGCATCAGCATCTGTTGCTTTTGTCCAACTGTCTGGCCCAGTCAGAGGCGCTGATGCGCGGCCGCAGTCTGGATAAGGCGCGCGGGTTGATGCAAGAGAAGGGATTGAAGGGGCAAGAGTTGGAGCGTCAGGCCCGCCACCGGGTCTTTCCGGGCAACCGCCCCTCCACCACCCTGCTTTATCCGCAGCTGACGCCCTTTGTTCTTGGCCAGATCATAGCGCTTTATGAACACCGCGTTTTTGTCGAGGGGGTGATCCTTGGAATCAACTCTTTTGACCAGTGGGGGGTAGAACTAGGCAAGGAGCTGGCGCTGGCGCTGCAGCCGGTGTTGGCGGGGCAGGCTCCGTCCGATGGCAAGGACGCATC
>JBARVM010000041.1:0-3572 GCA_049646265.1 Paracoccaceae bacterium | reverse complement strand
GCAAATCCCATGTCGCGGGGCAAAAGCGGGTGCGCCTGTATTCCGCTGTCGAGAAAGGGTTGGTCGGCCGCCGGACTTGGATCGGCAGGTGACCAGCCCGACAAGTCAACGGCGAAAATAGGTTGTGCGCCCACCAGGCCAAGGAAAAAGGGTGGGGGTTGCCCTTTCAGAACAGGGTGGGACGTTTGCAGCAGAACGACCTGCCCCGCCTTCATCAGCAGTTTGGAGCGCCAGACCAGCAGAACCCGGCAGGCAGGATCGGCCCATTTTTCCGCCAAAGTCGATGCATCGGCGCGCAGATGTGCGGACCGGTCGAGCCCCGCCGCCGCAAAGACGATTTGTGGATCACCGTACATTCTGTCCCCATCTTCTGTTCCGCACCAGCTTATGCGCGGGCAAAAGACATGACCAGAGTGGCTGGTGTCGACGCTGTCACGCAAGGGACAGACTTTACCTAGAACCATTTACAATCCTGTTTTTCAACTTAAGGTAGTATGCATGGTCAGGCGAAACGGACTATTGGGCCCGGAGGCCAATTCACATCCGAATAATTCAACGGCTTTTCGGGCCGCTCCATACAGGTAACTAAAGACGTGGTAACTAGGTTAAGGCTATTGGCAACTTCCGATATTCACGCCCATATTCTGCCCTATGACTATGCTGCCGACCTACCGCGCCCGAATGTGGGGCTGGCCCGTACCGCCGATCTGATCCGCCGCGCCCGGGCCGAGGAGCCCAACTGCCTTCTGTTTGACAATGGCGATTTTCTGGAAGGTAGCCTGCTTGGCCAACTGGCGGCCTTTGGCGAAGGTGACAAGAGCGGCGGCGACCACCCTGTCATCGCCGCAATGAATGCGACAGGCTATGATGCCGTCGGCCTTGGTAACCATGAATTCAGCTTTGGTATCCCTTTTCTGGAACGCTGCCTGCAACAGGCCAATTTCCCGGTGCTGTGCAGCAATCTGGTACGCAAGATGGGCGCCAGCCCCTTGGAGGATACGCCTTTCTGCCAGCCCTCGCTGATCCTCGACCGGTTGGTCACCACAGCCGATGGCAGTCAAAGGGCGCTGCGCATTGGACTTTTCTCGACCCTGCCGCCGCCCACCGTACATTGGGAAGGGCAGCATCTGAACGGCCACTATGTGCGCGACATTGTCGAGACGGCCGCCGCCTATGTGCCCGCCCTGCGCGAGGCCGGGGCCGATATCGTCGTCGCGCTTTGCCATTCGGGCATTTCCAACAGCACCCATGAATGCGGCATGGAAAATGCCATCCTGCCGCTGGCGCGTCATGGCGGTATAGACGCGATCATTGCCGGACATGCACATCAGTCTTTTCCTGGCCCCGACATCGGCTCCACCACGGAAATCGACAATTTGCGTGGATCGGTCTGCGGTATTCCGGTGGTCATGCCGGGGTTTCGCGGCTCGCATCTTGGTATCATCGATCTGGAGCTTGCCCATGACACGGCGCGGGGCTGGCAGGTCAGCAGTTTTCGCGCTTCAGCCCGCCCCGTCTATGACCGCAACAGCCTTGGCCAGCTTGTCCCCCTTGCCGCCAATGACCCGAAGGTGGAAAAGGCCGTTCAGGACCTGCACGAGGCGACAACCAGCTTTGTCCGTTGCCCTATCGGCCATTCCGACCGGCCGCTGCACAGCTATTTCGCCCGTGTCACCGATACGGCGGCACTTGACCTTATCCACAAGGCGCAGCTGGAATGGCTGGACGAGGCGCTTTCGGGCACGGAATATGAGACGCTGCCACGACTTAGCGCGGCCAGCCCTTTCAAGTCCGGCGGGCGCGGCGGACCGCTCTTTTACACAAATGTACCGGCTGGGGCGCTGCAACTGCGCCACATCAACGACCTTTACCATTTCCCCAACACGATCCGCGCACTGGTGGTCAATGGATCGCGGGTGATGGACTGGCTGGAACAATCGGCCGCGCAATTCCGGCAAGTCATACCCGGGCGTGTCGATCAACCGCTGCTTGATCCCGATGTGCCCGCCTACCGGTTCGAAACCATCGCGGGCCTGTCGTTCGAGATCGATATTTCTGCGCCCGCCCGCTATGACGCCAATTTCACTCTGCTCGACCCCGGCAACAGCCGCATCCGCAACTTGAATTATCAGGGCAAGCCGGTCGCGCCTGATGACAGATTCGCCATTGCAAGCCACAGTTTCCGCGTGGACGGGCATTTTGGCCGCATTCCGGCGGACGAGATCCTGCATATCGCCAGCCCGCCCACGCTGAACAGCGACGTGCTGCGCAGCTATGTCATGCGCCGCAAACATATCTCGCCCCGGCCGACGCACCATTGGCGCATCGCCCCCCTGCCCCATGGCACCGCGGCCTGGTTCGATACAGGCCCGGACGCACTACGCCATGCTTCGGACGAAACCGCGCTGCAGATCGAACCATTGCGCGAAACGCCGCAGGGCTTCCTGCGCTGCCGCGTCACCTTCTAGCCCTCTGCCAGTCACACCACCGGCTGACCTTGCAATTGCCATCCGGCATCGCTAACTACAAAGCCGAGAGGTTGGCGCGGGCGAGCGCCTCGCCAACCCGGTCAGGTCCGGAAGGAAGCAGCCGTAACGAGCCCCGCTTGGGTCGTTGTCCAGCCTCTCACCCTGCCGCCCACCGGCGCCGGTCACGGCATTCGGGGCATAAGGAGCCCTATGAAACCCTTCGCCGCCGCCATCTTCGATCTTGACGGGCTGTTGATCGACACCGAACAGGTCTCTCTCGACGCAGGATATGAGGCGATGCAGGTGCTGGGCTGGCCCCGCCGCGACGGGCTGTTGGAAAGCCTGATCGGCCGTGATCCGGCCGCCGCGGCGCTGATTGTGCACGAGGCCTATCAGCATCATCCGACGGTTGGCGATTTCGAGCAGCTCTGGCGCCAGTATTACCGCAAACGGATAGAGGGCGGCATTGCGCTTTGTGCAGGCGTGACAGAGCTTTTGGCGCATTTGGCGGGGATGGAGATGCCGCTGGGTGTCGCCACATCCTCGACGCAAGTTGGGGCCGAACTCAAATTGCGCATCGCGGGTCTGTCACATCACTTCCACACGGTGGTGACCGTCGATTGCGTGGCGCGGCCGAAACCGGCGCCCGACCCCTATCTGGAAGCGGCGCGGCGGCTGAAGGTCGCGCCTGCCGATTGCATCGCCTTTGATGACAGCGACCCGGGCACTGCCGCCGCCCGCGCCGCAGGCATGACCGTGGTGCAAGTGCCCAATCTTGGCCAATCCAGCGGGGGCTGCGCCCATCATCTGGCGACCGATCTTTTGACCGGTGCGCGGATGGCCGGGCTGATCTGACAGCATCCGGTTGATCTTGTCGCGTCACTCTTGTTACAGGATGGACCTTACGCCGCAACCTGCTTAGCCTGAAGCCACCGCCGCCCGCCGGACCCACCCCGAAAGTGACCAAGCGCAGATGACCGAAACGCCCACCCCCGCCTATCAGGTTCTGGCCCGCAAATACCGGCCCGAAACCTTTGCCGATCTGGTGGGCCAGGAGGCGATGGTGCGCACGCTGAAAAACGCCTTTTCAGCCGACCGGATCGC
>JBARVM010000040.1:0-2483 GCA_049646265.1 Paracoccaceae bacterium | reverse complement strand
CTTTTTTACAGCCGTCTTGATGGGGGGGAAGACCATGCTGACTTATGTTGTAAGGCGTCTGGGTTTGGCGGCGGTGATCACCGTTCTGGCCGTAACGCTTCTGTTTCTGATCATCCACATGATCCCGGGCGATCCAGTTTCCACCATGCTCGGCCCAAAGGCCTCGCCGGAACTGCGCGCGGCGCTTGAAGCGCGCATGGGGCTGGACAAGCCGCTGCCGGTGCAGATTGGGCTGTTCTTCATGAACATGCTGCGTGGCGATCTGGGGATGGATGTCTTTTCCAACCGTCCGGTCACAGCGATTGTGCTGGGCCAGGTTCCCTACACACTGACACTGATCCTTGTTTCCATCGCCTGGTCGGCGGTGCTGGGCATCGCGCTTGGCTGCTATTCGGCGGTCAACCGCAATTCCATCGGCGACCGGCTGACCGGGGTTCTGTCGGTCTCGGTCATCGCAGTGCCGGCCTTTGTCGTCTCGCTCTATTCGCTTTTGATCTTCGCGGTAAAGCTGCAATGGTTCCCCGCCATCGGCGCGGGGGAGCCGGGTGACTGGGGCGATCAGTTGCACCACCTCGTGTTGCCAAGCCTTGCCATAGGCCTCAGCTGGGTCGGCTATATCGCCCGCCTCGTCCGCGCCTCGATGCTTGAGGTTCTGGGTGAAGGCCATGTCCGCACCGCCCGCGCCTTCGGCCTGCCCGAACGGCAGATCACCTTCGGCTATGCACTGCGACTGGCGGTTCTGCCGACTGTCACCGTGATCGGGGTCGGCATGGGGTTCCTTCTGTCGGCCGCCGTCTTTACCGAGATCGTCTTTTCCCGTCCGGGCCTTGGCAAGCTGGTGATCGACAGTATCACCACCCGCAATTACCCGGTGGTCATGGGGTCGGTCCTGTTCTCCACCCTGATCTTCGTCGCCTCCACGACGCTCGCCGATATCGTCAATGCCATCCTCGATCCGCGTATCCGGGCCGGGAAATAGGGGCACGACCATGACAGACACAGCCGTTACACTGCCAAAGCCGCGTTCCGAACTGGGTGAGATCTTTCACCATCTGGTTCGCGACCCCTTGGGCCTCCTCGGGCTGATCATCGTGACGCTGATTGTCGCCTCGGCGCTTTTCGCACCGTTGATCGCGCCCTATGACCCGATCGCGATGAACATCCCCGACCGCTTGCAGGGGCCAAACCTCGCCCATCTGATGGGCACCGACCAGTTGGGCCGCGATACGTTCAGCCGTGTGATCTGGGGTGGCCGCGTCGCCCTGCAGGTAGCGCTGCCGACCATTGCTGGTGCCATCGCCATCGGCTTGATCCTCGGCATGATCGCCGGTTACGGGCCGAAATGGCTCGATAACCTGATCGTCCTTTTCTTCGACACCGTGCGGTCCTTTCCGACTGTGATGTTCGCGCTCGCCGTTGTCGCGCTGGTCGGGCCAAGCCTCAATACCGTGATCCTTGTGATCATGGTCACCTCGATCCCGACCTATGGCCGCGTTGTCCGCACGCTGACGCAATCACTGAAGGAGGCGGAGTTCATAACGGCAGAAAAGGCCTTGGGCGCCTCGACATTGCGGATCATGTCGGTGCACCTCCTGCCCAATGTCCTTGGCCCTCTGGCGGTGCTTGCGGCGATGGATATCCCGACCGTGGTCGGGCTTGAGGCGGGCCTGTCCTTCCTTGGCATGGGGGTGAAACCGCCGACTCCGTCCTGGGGGTCGCTCTTGAATGACGGCTATTCGCTCATTCGCAACACGCCGTGGCTGATCATCGCCGGGGGCATTCCGCTGATCCTGACGACGCTTGGCTTTACCTTCCTTGGCGAAGCCCTGCGCGACGTCGTCGATCCGAAACTTCGTGGTAAGGGGGGCAAGTGATGACCGTTCTCGACATCCGTGACCTCTCGGTCAGCTATGCGACCCCGCGCGGACCTTTGAAGGCGCTCCGCAATGTCTCGATGACGATCCCGGAGAAGAAGATCACCGGCATCGTCGGCGAAAGCGGCTGCGGCAAATCCACGCTGATTTCCTCGATCATCCGGTTGATGGCGCCGAATGCAAAGGTCGGTTCCGGCGAAGTGCGCTTCAAGGGTGAAAACCTGCTGGCCCGGTCCGAAACCGAGATGAGGGCGCTGCGCGGAACCGAGATTTCCATGGTTTTCCAGGACCCGATGCAAACCCACAACCCGGTTCTGACCGTGGGCCGGCAGATGGTGGACATCCAGTATCGCGACAAGCTTTCGAAGGCCGACAAGCTGAAGCGCGCCGCCGGGATGCTGGCACTTGTGGGCATTCCAGACCCCGAGGCGCGGCTGAACCAGTATCCGTTCGAGTTTTCCGGCGGCATGCGCCAGCGTATCGCCATCGCCATGGCGCTGATGGCGAAACCATCGCTGCTGATCGCGGATGAACCGACAACGGCGCTCGATGCGACGCTGGAGGTACAGATCATCAAACGCCTGCGCGAATTGCAGGATGAGATTGGCT
>JBARVM010000039.1:0-3754 GCA_049646265.1 Paracoccaceae bacterium | reverse complement strand
CCGCCGACGCCCCCTGGCGGCGGACCCGTCCCAATCTGGGGTTGATGATGAAAGAGGGGCTGTTGAAGGAAAATATCGACGGCGAGGCGCTCGAATGGGCGCACCGGCGCATGTCGCACCGGCCAGAGGCGCGCAAGATCCTCATGGTCATTTCCGATGGCGCGCCGGTCGACGATTCCACCCTGTCGGTCAATCCGGCCAACTATCTGGAAAAACATCTGCGCGACGTGATTGCCATGGTCGAACGGCGCAAGGCAGTGGAACTGATCGCCATTGGCATCGGCCATGATGTCACCCGCTATTACCAGCGCGCCGTGACGATTACCGATGTAGAGCAGTTGGCGGGCGCCATGACCGAACAGCTCGCCGGACTGTTCGACGCCAATCCGCGCGCGCGGGCGCGCATGATCGGCATCAAGAAGGCCAGCTGATGTTTCAACAGTTTGAGATGACAGCAGAGCCGGATCAGGGGGCATCCCGGCTGGCCGCACTTCGCCGCGCCATTCATGATGCCGGGCTTCAGGGCTTCTTCGTGCCACGCGCCGATGCCCATCAGGGCGAATATGTCGCCCCCGCTGATGAGCGGCTGGCCTGGCTTACCGGCTTTACCGGATCTGCGGGATTTTGCATCGCGCTGGCCGAGATAGCCGGGGTTTTCGTCGATGGCCGTTACCGGACACAGGTAAAGGCTCAGGTGGATCTGGCTGCCTTCACCCCCGTCCCCTGGCCCGAATTGATGCCGGGCGACTGGCTGCGGGACCAGTTGCCAAAGGGCGGCCGCATCGGTTTTGACCCCTGGCTGCATAGCCGCAAAGAGATCGAGGCACTGACAGCTGCCCTTGACGGCAGCGGCATCACCCTTGGCCCCTGCCCCAACCTTGTCGACAAGGTCTGGCCTGATCGGCCGCAGCCGCCGGCGGGAAAGATCGCGGTGCAGCCCATCGCCTATGCCGGGGAGACATCCGCCGCCAAGCGCGCCCGCCTTGGCGCGGACCTGGCAGCAGCCGGACAGGGTTCGGCCGTCATCACCCTGCCGGACAGCATCTCATGGCTGCTGAATATCCGCGGCAGCGACATAGCCCGCAACCCGGTGGTGCAGGCCATGGGCCTTTTGCACAAGAGTGGCGAGATGGATCTTTGTGTTGACCCGGCCAAACTTTCGGCGGAGGTCATCGCCCATCTTGGCCCTGACGTGCGGCTCCATCCGCCGCAAGATCTGCTGGCGCTTCTGCGCAAGACCCCTGCCCCGGTCCGGGTTGACCGTGCCACGGCCCCCTTCCTGATATCGGCCGAACTGAGCGCCGCCGGGGTTGAGACCGTCTGGGGGCAGGATCCCTGTATCCTGCCCAAGGCCTGCAAGAATGCCACCGAAATCGCCGGCGCGACCGCGGCGCATCTGCGCGATGCTGCCGCCATGGCGGAATTTCTGGCCTGGTTCGATCAAGAGGCGCCCAAGGGCGATCTGACCGAGATAGATGTGGTAACAGCGCTGGAAGGATTTCGTCAGGCCACCGGCGCGCTGAAGGAAATCAGCTTTGAAACCATTTGTGGCGCCGGGCCGAACGGCGCCATCATCCATTACCGCGTGACCAAGGCAAGCAACCGCCGCCTGCAACCCGGCGAGATTGTCGTGCTGGATTCCGGTGGCCAATATCTTGATGGCACCACCGACATCACCCGCACCTTGCCGGTTGGCGATGTAGGGGCGGAAGAACGGCAGGCCTTCACCCGCGTCCTGCAGGGCATGATCGCCATATCGCGCCTGCGCTTTCCCAAGGGGCTCGCGGGCCAGCATATCGACGCCATCGCGCGGCAAAACCTCTGGCGCGCCGGGCTGGATTACGACCATGGCACCGGCCACGGCGTTGGCGTCTATCTTTCCGTGCATGAAGGGCCTGCAGGCATATCCCGGCGCAGCGAAGTGCCTCTGGAACCCGGCATGATCCTGTCGAATGAGCCGGGCTACTACCGTGAAGGCGCCTTTGGCATCCGCATCGAGAACCTATTGGTGGTGGAAGAGGCACCTGCCCTGACCGGAGGCGACGCAGGCCGCGCCATGCTGTCGATGCGCACCCTGACGGCGGTGCCAATCGACAAAAGGCTGATTGTCACCGAACTTCTGACAGCGGACGAAATCACCTGGATCAACCAGTATCACGCCGGGATCTTGCAGAAGATCGGCCCAAAGCTATCGGCACCGGCCCTGTCCTGGCTGACCAAGGCCTGCGCGCCGCTTGCCTGACCCCCCCATGCCCTCTTTGTTCGCGAAAATGCCCTCTGCTGCCGCTCAGACAGGATAGTCCACCCCAGAGAAACAGCCGGCACCCTGCCATGTTGGCGCTAGGGAAAGTTTCTTGACTGAAATGCTATTCGTGGATAGCTGGATTTTAAGTGTTTGGACTAAAGTTCTATTCAAATTGAGGTTTCCCATGGCTGAATTGGCTCCGCAGGTGAGAGAGGACTACCACTCTCTGGTGCGCAAAGAGGTTTTGGCCCTGGTCCCGGACGGCTTGAACAGCGTTCTGGATATCGGCGGCGGCGTCGGCGGCAGCGCGGCCTATCTCAAGTCAATCGGCAAGGCGAACAAGGCGACGGTTGTCGATCTGGTGGCCGGTAACTGCCTTCCGGAAATAGATGCGGCCTATGGCGGCAATCTCGAAGATCCGGCGCTTTTGCAGCAGATCGAGGCAGAGCAAGGCAAAGTCGACATCGTACTTTGCCTTGATGTGCTGGAACATTTGTCCGATCCTTGGTCGGTGATCAAACAGCTGGACGGGATGCTCAACCCCGGCGGCGTCATCATCGCCAGCATTCCGAATGTGCGGAACTACCGGCTTGTCGTTCCCTTGGTCTTCAAAGGTCAGTTCAAGCTGGCGGACAAGGGCATTCTGGACCGCACCCACCTGCGCTGGTTCGTCCGCGATACGGCCGCCGCGCTCATGACCTGTTCGGGGATGAAGCTCGAACATCTGGAGGGTTTCTATCAGGGTCGCAAGAAGAAGCTTTTCAACATGCTGACGCTTGGGCTCTTTTCGGAATTTCTGGTGCTGCAGTTCTATATCCGGGTTCGCAAACCCTCTTAAGGCAGGCCCCTACCCCGCGAGCAAGGCCCGCGCTGCTTCTCGCGCCGCGTCTGTCACCCGCTCCCCCGCCAGCATGCGGGCCAGTTCGTCCACGCGGTCGCCCTCTGCCAGCGGCACGACGGAAGAGGTTGTCACCTCCCCCACCACGCGCTTTTCCACCCGCCAGTGATGGGCGCCGCGTGCGGCGACCTGCGGCGAATGGGTCACCACAAGGATCTGCGCCGCCTCCGCCAGTTTCGCGAGCCGCCGCCCCACCGCATCCGCCGTGGCCCCGCCAACGCCGCGGTCAATCTCGTCAAAGATCATGGTCAAGGCATCCGCCCCCCGCGCCAGACAGACCTTGAGTGCCAGAAGAAAGCGTGAAAGTTCCCCGCCAGAGGCGATCTTGTTCAGCGCCCCCGCTGGCGCGCCGGGGTTGGTTGCCACCGAAAATTCCACCAGATCATGCCCCTCCGGGCCGGGGGGCGCCTCGTGCATGAGGGTGGTGAAATGCGCCCGCTCCATCTTCAAGGGTTGCAGTTCAGCCATGATCGCCAGATCGAGCTGCGCCGCCGCCTGAAACCTGTGTGTGCTAAGCGCATCGGCGGCCTGCCCATAGGCGTCACGCGCCGCTGCCACCGCCTCCTGCAGCTTTTTCAATGTGACAACCGACCCGTCGAGCGCCGCCAACC
>JBARVM010000038.1:0-7576 GCA_049646265.1 Paracoccaceae bacterium | reverse complement strand
ATGTCTGGCGGCATCTATTGCACCCAGTGCGAGGCGGAAGGATTTCGCAAGATCACCTATTACCCGGATCGCCCCGATGTGATGGCGCCGTTCCGGGTCCGCATCGAATCCGACATGCCGGTGCTCTTGTCCAATGGCAATCCCGTGGCACAGGGCGACGGCTGGGCGGAATGGAACGACCCCTGGCCAAAACCCGCCTATCTCTTTGCATTGGTGGCGGGCGATCTGGTCAACTTGCCCGACCGTTTCACCACCCGGTCCGGCCGCGAGGTCGCGCTGAACATCTGGGTACGCAAGGGCGATCTTGACCGGTGCGCCTATGCGATGGACAGTCTGATCCGTTCGATGAAATGGGACGAGGAGGTTTATGGCCGGGAGTATGATCTGGACATTTTCAACATCGTCGCCGTCGATGATTTCAATATGGGCGCGATGGAGAACAAGGGCTTGAACATTTTCAACTCCAAGCTTGTCCTTGCCAGCCCCGATACCGCCACCGATCTGGATTTCGAACGGATAGAGGCGGTCATCGCCCATGAATATTTCCACAACTGGACCGGCAACCGCATTACCTGCCGCGATTGGTTCCAGCTTTGCCTGAAAGAGGGGTTGACGGTCTTTCGCGATCAGAGTTTCACCGCTGACATGCGCTCTGCCCCGGTCAAACGCATTGACGATGTGCTGACCCTGCGCGCCCGGCAGTTCCGCGAGGATATGGGCCCCCTGTCCCACCCGGTCAGGCCGGATTCATATATAGAAATCAACAATTTCTATACGGCGACCGTTTACGAAAAAGGCGCCGAGATCATCGGCATGTTGAAAACGCTCGTCGGGCCAGTGGCTTACAGAAAGGCGCTCGATCTTTACTTTGAGCGGCACGATGGCCAGGCCGCCACCATCGAAGATTGGTTGCAGGTGTTCGAGGATAGTACCGGGCGCGACCTGACCCAGTTCAAACGCTGGTATACCGATGCGGGCACGCCGCGCCTCTCGGTGACCGAACGCTGGCAAGAGGGGCGCTTTTCCCTCACCTTCCGCCAGGAAACCGGCCCAACCCCCGGTCAGCCCGACAAGCCCGCGCGGGTCATCCCCATCGCCGTCGGCCTCCTGACGCCCAATGGCGACGAGGCGCTGCCGACAAAGGTGCTGGAAATGACTGAAACCGAGCAGACCTTCCATTTCGACGGGCTTGCCAGCCGCCCCGTCGCCTCGGTCCTGCGCGGCTTTTCGGCGCCAGTGGTGCTGGAGCAGACCCATACCGCGGCGGACCGCGCCTTTCTGCTCGCCCATGACAGCGACCCTTTCAACAAATGGGAAGCAGGTCGCGCCTTGGCCAAGGATGTGCTCAGCGCCATGATCCTGTCGGGCGATCCCCCCTTGCCGCTTTACCTTGATGCGATGGCGGAAATGCTGGCAGAGGCGCAGGCAGGTCGGCTTGACCCGGCCTTTGCCGCGCAATGCCTGTGCTTGCCTGGCGCCGACGATCTGGCCCAGACGCTCGCGGCGGCCGGCAACGTGCCCGACCCCGATCTGATCCATGGCGAGCTTGCGCGGCTGACCCGCAGCCTCGCCCAACGGCTGCAACCCGCGCTTGCCGCGCTTTATGACGACCTCGCCGCACCGCACGCCACCTTTTCGCCCGACGCTGCCAGCGCGGGCAAACGGGCGCTGCGCAAGGCCTGCCTGTCCTACCTCAACCGGCTCGATGGCGGCCAGCGGGCCGGGGCACTTTACGCAGCCGCTGGCAATATGACCGAAAGGCTGGCTGCCCTTGCCAATCTGGTCGAGGCCGGGCGCGGCCAAGACGAACTGGCCGATTTCTACGACCGGTTCCGCAGCAACCGGCTGGTCATTGACAAATGGTTCGCCGTGCAGCTCAGCAATGCCGCCCCCGACCGGGCCGTCGCCGTGGCCCGGTCGCTGGCCGATCATGCCGATTTCGAATGGAAAAACCCCAATCGCTTTAGGGCGCTGTTGGGGGCTTTGGCCGCCAATCATGCCGGTTTTCACCGGGCCGACGGCTCTGGCTACCGGTTCTATGCCGATTGGCTGATCCGTCTTGATCCTTTGAACCCGCAGACCGCCGCGCGCATGTCGACCGCATTCGAGGCCTGGGCCCGCTATGACGAAAACCGTCAGACCCACGCCCGAAGAGAAATGCAGCGCATCCTGCAGACGAAAGGCCTGTCGCGCGACTCATCGGAAATGATTGGCCGGCTCCTCGGCGGCTGACCCGCCGCCAAAAATCCCGCTCTGGCCGACAATCCCCCTCAACCGAGGGCACCGTTTCCCCATGTCAGGCAATCTCTGACTGGCAGCGGGTTTTGCTAACTTCGCATCCACTTTTCCCCGATAGTGTGTCCCAAGGTAATTTTAGAATTCCACGGGCACGACCTAATTATGAGCTTTGAGATATTTGAATATCGCCGCCAGGCGCGCGGACCGATGAATTATTTCGCGCTGGCGCTGGTCATTGCCATAACCAATCTTGCCTGGCAGCAGGGATGGGCCTTCATGGCCATTCTTCTTTGTGGTCCCTTTCTGGCGATGATCCTCGTCCGACTGATCGAAAATGATGCCGAAGGCTTCCGCATGAACGAAGATGGCCTTTATTGTTACGCCGGTAGCCACGACGAAAGCTTTGACTGGTATGATTTGCAGGGTGTCACCATTTCCGGCGATGGCGCCGGGGGCGCGGTCTGCATTCTGCATCTGGCGATGGGTGAAACCATGCGCATGCCGGCCACATCGGCCTTTTCGCCCGAACGCCTGGCCGAAGAGTTTCGCCTGCGTGGCTTGCCTGTCTGGCGCGCAGCCGGCGTCAGCCGCAACATGGTCGCCGCCTGATCCTGTGACCGGGGCGGAAACTGGCCCCAGCCTTCTTGTCTCGGCCAGCCGCCTTCAGTACAAGCGTTCCCGGACACCAAGGAACGCGTGACATGCTTGATCTGACCTACGAGACGCCAAAACCCAAGATCATTCACGGGGCCAAGGAAGACTGGGAACTGGTCATCGGGCTAGAAGTGCATGCGCAGGTCGCTTCGAAGGCCAAGCTCTTTTCCGGCGCCTCGACAGAATTCGGGATGGAGCCGAACTCCAACGTCGCCTTTGTCGATGCGGCCATGCCCGGCATGCTGCCGGTGATCAACGAGTATTGCGTGGCGCAGGCAGTCAAGACCGGGCTGGGGCTAAAGGCGCAGATCAACCTGCGCTCTGCCTTCGACCGCAAGAATTACTTCTACCCCGACCTGCCGCAGGGCTATCAGATCAGCCAGCTTTACCACCCGATCGTGGGCGAGGGCGAGGTGATCGTCGATATGGCCCCCGGCGTGGCGCGCAAGGTCCGGATCGAGCGTATTCATATGGAGCAGGACGCGGGCAAGTCGATCCACGACCTTGACCCAACAATGTCCTTCGTCGATCTCAACCGCACCGGCGTGGCCCTGATGGAAATCGTCTCGCGCCCCGACATCAGGGGGCCGGAGGAAGCGGCAGCCTATGTCGGCAAGCTCCGTCAGATCCTGCGTTACCTCGGCACCTGCGACGGCAATATGCAGAACGGCAACCTGCGTGCTGACGTCAACGTCTCGGTCTGCCGTCCCGGGGACTACGAGAAATATCAGGCGACGCAGGACTTCAGCCATCTCGGCACGCGCTGCGAGATCAAGAACATGAACTCCATGCGCTTCATCCAGCAAGCCATTGAATATGAGGCAAGACGCCAGATCGCCATCATCGAGGACGGCGGCAAGGTGGTGCAGGAAACCCGGCTTTACGACCCCGACAAGGGCGAGACGCGGTCGATGCGCTCTAAGGAAGAGGCGCATGATTACCGCTACTTCCCCTGCCCCGACCTTCTCCCCTTGGAGATCGAACAGGCCTGGGTCGATGACATCGCCGCCTCCATGCCGGAACTGCCCGATGCCAAGAAGGCGCGCTTTGTCGCCGACTACGGCATGACCGAATATGATGCAGGCGTCCTCACCGCAGAGCTGGAAAACGCCGCCTTCTTTGAAGAGGTTGCCAAGGGCCGCGACGGCAAACAGGCCGCGAACTGGGTGATCAACGAGCTTTTCGGACGGCTCAACAAAGAGGGGTTGACGGTTGCAACCACTCCCGTCTCCGCCACACAGCTTGGCGGCGTTCTGGATCTGATCGCCAAGGGCGAAATTTCCGGCAAGATGGCCAAGGACCTGTTCGAGATCCTCTGGACAGAGGGCGGCGACCCGGCCGAAGTGGCCGCGAAGCACGGCATGAAACAGGTCACCGATACCGGCGCCATCGAGGCGGCGGTCGATGCGATCATCGCCGCCAACCCCGATCAGGTGGAAAAGGCCAAGGCCAACGCCAAGCTCGCAGGCTGGTTCGTCGGTCAGGTGCTGAAATCGACCGGCGGCAAGGCGAACCCCGCTGCCGTCAACCAGATCGTCGCGCAAAAACTCGGGCTCTGACAGTTTCCGGGCGGCGGATACCCCCGCCCGGCCAGCCGCCGCCCTTGCTCAAAAGCCGCCTTTCAGCTATGCGCCTCTGACCGGCAACCGCATAGAAACGAGGCCGCGATGCAGCGCTACGAATATAAGGCCATTCCGGCACCGACCCGCGGCGAAAAGACCCGCGGCGCCAAGACGACGGCCGATCGGTTTGCCGTGACCCTCTCGGCGCTTTTGAACGCCGAGGCCCGCGACGGCTGGGAATATCAGCGCACCGAAACCCTGCCCTGCGAAGAGCGTGTCGGCTTCACCAAACGCCAGACCACACAGGTCACGCTCCTGATCCTGCGGCGGGATCTAGCCAATGCAGCACCGGCGGCCGAGGCTGCAGCCCCCGCCAAGCTGATCCTGCCCCACACGTCCGACAGCGGCACCGAAATGGCAAAAGCCGCACCCGTCACCCTGCAGGAAAATACAGCCGGCAACGCGCCAAAACTCGGGCCTGCCGATGGGTCTGCCAAAGGCACCAAACCGGTATAATTTCCTTACTGGCGGCAGTATCGCCTCTGACGTGATTTGTCGCCACCCTGGAAACTGGGGAGCCTGCGAGACCCGTTTGCAGAGGCCTGTAGTTTTTTCATTAATAAACAGGTATTTGAGCGGAACTCACAGCTTACCGCCTCGAATTTCCCACAGTCCCGACACCATTTGGCCACATTTCGATTGTGCCAGCCCTCGCTTTGGTGATTCCTGAAGGGATTACTTGGGGGTAATTTTATGTCGTATTTTGAGCACAAGCTATTTCCTGCACCACCTCAGATCGTTAGCCACGGCCAGATGGTGAATGATGAAACCGCGCTGACCCCGACACTGGAAAGCGAAATAAATCTGATTTCCGCCTCTGGCTGGGAATTTGTTCGGATGGAAACCATCACCGTTCAGAAGAAACGCTGGTTCTTCCTGAGAAAAACCATCTCTGAAGAGGTGATGGTGTTTCGCCGGCGTACGCAGCAGCCGCTAAAAGCCGAAAAGACGCGGCAAAGCCCCGCTGCTGGCGCGACCCGTGTCATGCCGCGCCGCGTCAACACTGCCGTGGGGCGGCGGTCAAAGGTGGCCGATATCGTGACAGAGCGCAGACGGCGCAAACCGATGCCAATGGTCGCTGTGCCGGATGGTGCCGTCGGCTAAGTCGCCTCTATCGCCAAAGCATGTAGTCGCGCGATCAACTCTGGCCCCAACGCCTGATGGATCGCGCGATGCCGCTCCAACCTGCTCATTTTTGCCAGCTGCGCGGCCTTGATCCTTATTCGGAAATGGCTTTCGCCGCCCGCGCGATACCCCGCATGGCCACGATGAAACTCGCTTTCATCAATGACCTCAAGCCCTTCCGGCGCAAAAGCCGCGTGCAGCCTTTCGGCAATTTCGTCCCTTGCCCGCATTTTTTCGCCAAGCCCCCTTCAAAGCGCTGGTAAATACCCTAAACTTGGTCGCCCGAGTCGGAAACCATTCGAACGGATTCGGTATAGCGCCAGAGGCCACATGACCAGAAATGACCCTTTCGGCTTTGATATCTCAGCCGCGACCGACAAGAAACGCCGCGCCAAGGGCAAACGCGGCATGTCTGGCGCCTTCGAGACATCGACCCGCGCCTGCGACCATCGCGGTTGTGAAGAGGCGGGCCAATATCGCGCGCCAAAGTCACCCGACACGCTGGACGATTATTTCTGGTTCTGCCGCGAACATATCCGCGAATATAATCTAAAATGGAATTTCTTTCAGGGCGCGACAGAAGAGGAATTCGAGAAATTCATCGATTCCGACCGGGTCTGGGGCCGTGAGACGAAACCATTCGGCAAACGCGGCAGCGAAGATCAGGCCTGGCAGCGCCACGGCGTTTCCGACCCGATGGAGATTCTCGGCTCCAAGGCCACGTTGAACCCCGGTCGCGCCACGGTGGGGCGCAAATTGCCCCCGACCGAGCGCAAGGCACTGGATATTCTCGAAGCCAAGGACACCTGGACAAAACCGGAAATCCGCAAACAATACAAGAGTCTGGTCAAGGATCTGCATCCGGATATGAATGGTGGCGACCGGTCAGACGAAGATCGTCTGCAAGAGGTTGTCTGGGCCTGGGACCAGTTGAAAGACAGCCGCAATTTCCGCGACTGAAAGGCCCGCGTCACCCTAATCGTCGTCGAGCGTCCGCAGAAACGCCACCAGCTCCGCCTCCTCCTCCGGGCTCAACCCCAGATCGCCGATCTGGCGGGTCATCGTCGCCTCGACCTCTGGTGCAGGCCAGCATGCGGCGGCGAGGGCTTCGGCCTCTGTCAGCGCTTCTTGGCACCGTGGCAGGCGATCACGGCTGTTGAGGAAATGCACCAGCCCTTCGAGCGTCTTGAAATAGCCATTGTGCATATAGGCCCGCTCCGTATCGGGCGTGATACGTTTGGTGAGATTGCGCAAGGTAGGCACCTTTTGCGCCCCCATATTTTCCGCGGCATAGGCCACATAGACCGGATCCTTGCCCAAGGTGGCCCCTAACCCCCGATCGATCCATTCCGCCCCCTCGGGGTTGAATTTCTGCTGTTCATACCAAGGGTTGGCGGGGTTTTTAGGCACGCCAAGGTTCGAATAGGTGAAGTCGGTTAAAAGCGGCCCGCTGCCCTCCGGCCCGATTGCCAGGCTGTGGCAGGCCGAACAGCCCGCTTTGCCGTTAAAAAGCGCAAGCCCGCGCTCCGCTGCCGCGCCAAGCGGTGCCTTGCCCGCCAGATAGCGGTCAATCGGCGCGGCGAAACGGTTCACCTCTGCCGAACCTTCATAGGCGGCGATAGAAAGGGCAATGGCGCGGTAGGCACTGTTAACTCTCTCTTCCAAGGCTTTGTCTTCAATGGTGATTTTGGCGTCTGGGTTGCGGCAATCCGCCGTCAGGTCCGTCGCGACCGGCAGCGCGCAAATCTCCGGCCCCCAGATGTTCTTCATCGCACCGGCGTAACTGGCAGCGCAGGCCCGTTGCACCACACAGACCGCATGGGGCAAGGCCATTTCCACCGGGTTGACGAAAGGGCCGAGCGCCTGATCCGCCAGCGGCAGACCAAGCTGATGACCCGTAGCGCGCCCGTCGAAAAAGGCGCCACCCGCAAAGAGGA
>JBARVM010000037.1:0-2759 GCA_049646265.1 Paracoccaceae bacterium | reverse complement strand
GTCGCGGCATGGGCCTATATGGACCCAGAATCTTGTCTTGAATTGGGCAAGGGTCGTACATTTTGGAGAACGGGCATTTTCTTTGATTTTTCTGTAATTTGCTGAAAATTAACGAAAATTAATGACTTTCTTCGATGTAGGGGCGGTGAGATGTTGCGAAAACGCCCCGTTTGGCCCGGAATCAGGCCCCGCCGAGGTGAAAATAAATGGCCTTTCACTGGCATTTCTGAGAGCCTTGCAAAAAAGAAAAATACTTCGGGTAGATCGGAATTTTGGCTATGGCGCGCGGCGTCATCTTGACGGCGATATTCATCGCGGGGCTGGGCTTTGGGTCCGCCCTGGCCGAGGAAATGCGCGATGCCCCGGCTGACGGCTCAGCCGAAACAGAGGCCGCCACGGCAGCCGAAGACTTTCCTGACTTTACCTTCAAGCGGATCAAGGCACCGTCCGCCGCTGGACCCAAAAGCCGAATTCTGGTGCAGATCGACCCGGCAGAGCAGGCGGCGCGACTGGCCGCAGGGATGCCAAGGCCTGCAGTTCCGATCCCTCATGGAGGTGTTGCCCCGGGTCTTGCGCCGCTTCGGCCGGATACGGGCCTGCCATCACTGCCCGCTGGCAGCTACGCCTGGTACTGGGACAAGGTGTCCCCCGCGCTTTCCGACCGCGAGGGGCGCTTTCCCGTTGCCCTGATGGCCCTGACCCAGGGGCCTTCTGGCAGCCAGGTAGCGGCACCACGCCTGCAGGCGCTGCAGGATATTGCCAACAGCTACAGCAGGGACATTCTGTCGGCGACGGTTGACACAGAAGTGTCGCCCGCTTTGGTTCTGGCTGTCATCGCCATCGAAAGCGCCGGGCGCGTCGACGCGGTGTCGTCGGCCGGTGCCACGGGTCTGATGCAGCTGATCCCGGCCACGGCAGAGCGGTTCGGCGTGCAAGATGCCAATAACGCTGCAGAGAATATTCGCGGTGGTGTTGCCTATCTCGACTGGCTGATGAAACAGTTCAACCATGATCCGGTCATGGTGCTCGCCGCCTATAACGCCGGGGAAAATGCCGTTTTCGGCAATGACGGGGTTCCGCCCTATGCTGAAACGCGCGACTATGTGCCTAAAGTCCTTGCCGCCTGGGCTGTGGCCCGCGGCCTTTGCCTTACGCCGCCAGAGTTGGTATCGGACGGGTGCGTTTTCTCTGTGAAAGGATAATCGCCGATGCCGGCAGTGAAGCCGCTCGTCCTTGATGTGGACGGGACATTCCTGAAGACCGACTTGTTGCTGGAAACTTTCTGGGCGGGCCTCGGGCAAGATCCATTGGCTACGCTGCGGATCTGTCTGCGCCATTTCGGTGACCGGGCCCGGTTGAAGGCCGAACTTGCCCGCGTCGGTCAGGTGAGAACCGATCTGATGCCGGTGAATCCAGAGGTGGCGAACCTGGCCCTGCAAAGCCGGGTAACCGGTCGCGAGGTTATCCTTGCCTCGGCCTCCGATCACAGTCTGGTCGCCAAGCTTGCACAGGAATACGGCCTTTCCGATACTGTCTTTGCCTCTGACGGCGCGAAGAACCTCAAGGGCGAAAGGAAAGCTGAAGCCTTGGTCGAGGCGTTCGGCGAAGGCGGGTTCGACTATGCCGGTAACGGTGCTGTTGATATGGCGATCTGGCGCCGGGCCGACAATGCGCTGGTGGTCGGCCATGCAAGATCGGCGCGCATGCTGGCGGCAGAGGGGCGCAATGTTGTCGAACTGTCGGGTGGCTTTTCCTTTCGCGGGTTGATCAAGGCGCTGCGGCCGCAACAGTGGGTCAAGAACACCCTTCTGCTTTTGCCCTTGATTGCGGCGCATCAGTTCAACATGGCAACACTTGTGCCAATCCTCTGGGGTATTCTGGCGTTCTCTGCCGCCGCCTCTTCCATTTATATCATCAATGATCTGCTGGATCTGGAGGCGGACCGCCTGCACCAGACCAAAAAGAACCGCCCCTTTGCCTCTGGCAGGGTGCCAATAGTTGCTGGCATGGCCTGTTTTGTTGTACTGGCCCTGGTGGCACTGTCGGTTGCGGCATGGCTGAATAGCGGATTCCTGCTGATTGTCCTGATCTATATGGCGGTGTCCCTGGCCTATTCGCTGAAACTCAAGCGGATGCGCTGGGTCGATGTCGCCACGCTCGCCTGGCTTTACACGCTTCGGGTTGTGGCGGGTGCGGCGGCGGCTCAGGTCTTTGTGTCGATCTACATGCTGATCTTCATCTTCCCGATCTTCATCACCTTGGGCTGCGTCAAGCGCCTTACGGAACTCGCCGCAGCCACAACGGACGAACCTTTGCCGGGGCGGGGTTATGCGCGCCTCGACAGGGGCGATCTGTTGAACGTTGCGGGGCTGGGCACGGCTGGTGCGCTTTTGATCTTCTTCCTTTATTCCGTCAGTGCACAGGGAAAGGAGCTTTATCCCTCTACCTGGATCCTTTGGTTGGCCATGCCACTCATGGCACTTTGGCTGATACGGATGATGATGCTTGGCTGGTATGGCAAGCAGGACTTTGACCCCATCGTCTTCGCCCTGCGCGACAAGTTCGGGATCGGTATATTGATGTTCATCCTCAGCCTGATGTTCTGGGCTGCGGGTCTGTGGTCAAAGTGGTTCGGGGGCTGACAGGGTCGACGCCGGGGCGGCTCAGATCTTCATCTTCTTGAAAATCGGTTCGGGGATATGGCGAATGATCGTCATGATCAGCCACCAGAAACCCGGCGTATAGATCGTGTTGCGCCG
>JBARVM010000036.1:0-5386 GCA_049646265.1 Paracoccaceae bacterium | reverse complement strand
ACTTGAGGCCGAAGATCTGCCCCAATTCGTCATGCAGCGCCATGCCATCGCCGTGGTAATACCAGTTGTTCAGCTCTTGCGCGGTCATGCCAAAGGGTGGAGAGGCGTAAAAGCCATAGGCCGGGTGTTTGGAAACGAAATAATAGTCCGCCCCGTGATACATGTCGGCCTGGCCGGAGGTTACGGCATCGAACACCTCGAATGCGCCGACCAGTTCGCCCGCGGCCTTCAGATCGACGGTCAGCGCGCCATCTGTCATGGCGGTAATGGAATCAGCCGCGCGCTGGGCTGCATCATGCACACCTGCAAGGCCGCGACCCCAGGTCGTAACCAGTGTCAGCGTCCGGTTACCCTGCGCATAGGCTGGCGCCGCAAGGGCGGTTGCAGCCGCCGCGGTACCACCCAGGGCCGACTTTGTAAGAAATGACCGACGATCCATGATTGTCCTCCCGTTTGAGGCGCCGACTTCGGACCGCCGGCGCCGTTGTTGTGATCAAACACTAGTCAGGCGGCAGGCAGCTTGTAAACCCTGACGCAACGCAAGCAGAACTTTTCAGCAATGTGCCCCGGTCGCTACGCTCAGCGCGCACGCCACGCTTGAGTGCGGCCCAATATCCGCCGCGAGGCCAGCATATGCAGGATCCGCGCCAAGGCATTGGTATAAAAGATCATCATGCCCATCGCCGCCGCAGGCGCAATGTCGCCCGCGTCATCCATATTGAGAACCGCGACCGAGGCCAAAGCGGTATGGGTCGAGTAGATGAACACCACCGCCGATACGGTCGTCATGGCATTGACGAACATATAGATCGAAATATCCAGGATTGCGGGCAGGCAGACCGGCACCGTCACCCGCCAGAACAGCCGGTAAAAGGGTTGGCGAAGCGAACTGGCAACCGGTTCAAACTCCGCATCGATTTGTTTCAGCGCGGTCAGCGCCGTCAGGTGGCCGACCGTATAGAAATGCGTGACGGTCGAGACGACAAGAATGGTCATCGTCCCATAGATCACGTTAAGCGGATTGGCCGGATTGTTGAAAAAGAAGATATAGGCCAGACCGAGCACCATGCCCGGAACCGCCATCGGCAACATGGCGAGAAACTGAAAGATGCCGCGCCCTGTTTTGAACCCGTCAATCTTTTCCACCATATAGGCGCCCAGAAAGATGATCGTCGTGCCGATGACAGCGGTCATGGAGGCAAGCCAGATCGAATTGCGATAGGCCTGCCAGCCGCCGCCATCCATCTTGTCGAAGGCGAAATTCTTCAGGCTCAGGCTCAGATCATAAGGCCAGAACTTGATCAGTGCGGCTAACTGGCAGATCACGATCAGCCCGACGATGAAGAGCGCCATCGCGCCACACATGATCAGGCACAGGATTTCGAAGCGCCGGTCGGCCTTCGGCTCGAACGGGACGGATCGCGCCGACAGGAGCGAGACCTGCTTTTTCTGCACCTGGCGATCGACGATAAAGGCCAGCGCAGCCGGGATCAGCAGCACGACGGACACGACCGCGCCCATCTCGAAATTCTGTTGGCCGATGACCTGTTTGTAAATGTCGATGGCCAACACGTTATATTGCCCGCCGATGACTTTCGGCAGGCCAAAGTCGGTGATCACCAGCGTAAAGGTGACGAAAGCCGCCGAGATCAGCCCATAGCGCGCCCCGGGGATGGTGACCGTCCAGAAGGTGCGCCATTTCGAGGCGCGCAGGCTTTCGGCCGCCTCATACTGGCGCTGATCGGCGATGGACAGTGCGGTGGTGATGATGATCATCGCATGTGGAAAGGTGAAAAAGACCGAACCGATGACAATACCAAGCGGCCCGTAGATCGACTGGCCGAGCAGGAGGGATTTCAGTATCCCCTGATTGCCAAACAGATAGATGAGCGCGATGCCCGGCAAAAGCGACGGGACGAGAATAGGCAACATCGCGACCAGCCGGAAAAAACCCTTGAACCGCATGCGGCTGCGGCTGAGCGCATAGGCGTAGCCAAAGGCGAAGAGCACCGTCAGAACCGTGCTGACACAGGCGATGAACAGCGAATTCTGGATGGAAGAGAAAAGTGCGGCGTTGGAGAAATAGGCGGCGTAATTCTGCAGCCCTACGGACTTGACCGGGCGCAGGTTGATCCGCCGAAAACTGTTGCCATCATATTCCTGCCATTCGGTGGAATTTTGCAGGTCAAGCCCGACGAGATAGGGCGCATCCGCATCCGTGCCGCGCATCCGGTATTTGACCGGGCTGCGGAAATTGAAATCGGGAAAGAGATCCACAACCGCCAGCCGCCCGTCTGAACTGGTGCTGAGCTGGCGTTCGGAAAAGGCGCCCGTCGCCGCGTTAAGGTCAAGGGCCGTGACTGGCGGGTCCGAAAAGGTGCCATCCTCTTCACTGACCTGAAATTCGTAGCGCGTCAGGTCAAAGCTGTAGGTGACAAAGCTCTTCGACAGCATCGTATAAAGCGGCAGGGCCAGCGCCACGACGAGGTAAAGTGCGATCACCCCCATGAACAGCAGCTTGATCGCGCCATCCCGGTCCAGTTTCAGCTTCACATCCCGCCCGGCCGGCATGCCAACGTCAGCCATCCTCATGCCCCCCGCGGAAAGACAAGGACGCGCTCGGACGGAAGTTCGACCACCATGCGCTTGCCGACGCCAAGATCAAACCGCCGCACGGCGTTGATCGAGAAGTTTGCGATCAGCGCGCTGTCGCCGAGCAGGGGGTTTTCCAAATGGCAGCGCCAGAAAGACCCCAGAAACTCCATCTCCTGCACGGTCACGTCAAAGGTGTTCTCGGCATTGGTCATCTCATCCTTGGCGCCGGGGGATCGTGCGTCTGATCCATGCGGGATGACATCCTCGGGGCGGATCGACACGTGGCAGGGGCCGCGCAGGTCATGGCTGCTGGCCAAAAGCGTATGATCGGCGATCTTCACCCTGGAATTTGGCTCTGCTATGGCGTCGAACCTGTTGATTTCACCTACAAATCCGCCAACAAAGAGCGAACTGGGCTGCCGATAGACCTCGGCCGGTGTGCCGACCTGTTCGACGGCCCCCTGATTCATGACCACGATCCGGTCGGCCATCGACAGCGCCTCTTCCTGATCATGGGTCACCATGATCGTCGTCACACCAAGTTTTCGTTGCAACTCCTTGATCTCATGACGCAAATGCACACGCACCTTGGCATCAAGTGCCGACAGCGGCTCATCCAGCAAAAGTAGGCCGGGGCGGATGGCGATGGCGCGGGCAAGGGCAATACGCTGCTGCTGGCCACCGGAAAGTTGCGCGGGATATTTGTCGGCCTGTTCCGGCAGACCGACGAGATCCAGCAGCTCGCTGACGCGGGCCTCGATCTCGGCCTTGGGTCGTTTGGTATTTTCCAGCCCAAAGGCAATATTGCGACGCACGGTAAGATTGGGAAAGAGCGCGTAGGATTGAAAGACAATCCCGTAATCGCGCTGCGACGGGGGCAGGGTAGAGATATCCTTGCCCGCCTGATGAATGGTGCCGCGACTTTGCGGGTCAAGCCCGGCGATGGCGCGCAAAAGCGTGGTCTTGCCGCAGCCTGACGGACCAAGGAAACAGACAAACTCCCCCGCCGCCACCGTCAGATTGACATCGCGCAAAGCGGTGAAGGCTCCGAAATTCTTCCAAAGCCCTTCGATCTTCAGATAGGCTGCGTCCGTCGTTGTCATTGCTTACCCCTTGGCGTGACCATGCCTTGCGCCTGAAATTTCCAGTCGCGCAGTCTCATGCGGTCCTTGGTGGAAAAGGCAGGGCGCAGGTGTACCCCCGCGCCCTGCCGGCTTCCCTGGCGGTCGCCTAGCCCTTGGGCTCGGACTTGCTGTCGTACCGCTTGCTCCACTCCTCCAGAATGGTGGCGCGGTTGTTGGCGGCCCATTCGAAGTCATTGTCGATCATCTTTTCAGGAATGTTCGGCGGGAAGAATTCGACAGGTTTTGCCATGCCGGAAATACCAAGCACTGCATAGCCGACGTTATATTCCTTCATTGCATTGGGCGAGATCGTCCAATCCACCAGGGTTTTCGCCTCTGCCTCATGTGCCGTGCCTGCGATGATGGCGGTTGCTTCCATGTCCCAGCCGATGCCTTCTTCGGGAATGATGATCTCGATCGGGGCGCCATCCGCCTTGGACTTGGCGCCACGGAAGGCAAAGGAAACGCCGATGACCGTCTCGCCCGCCGCAGCCATCTTGCACGGCTTGGAGCCGGAATGGGTATAGGCGGCAATATTATTGTGCAGCGCGTCCATATAGGCCCAGCCGCCCTCTTCGCCCATCATCTGGAGCCAGCTGGAAACATCGAGGAATCCGGTGCCGGAAGAGGCAGGGTTCGGCATGACCACATGACCGGCATATTCGGGCTTGGTCAGGTCAGCCCAGCTGGTTGGCGCCGTCAGGCCAAGCTTGTCGCCCTCCACCGTGTTATAGCAGACCGCCGCAACCCAGGCGTCCATCCCCGTCCAAGACGGCGGGTTGTCGCCATCGCGGAACTTGGGGTCCAGCGCATCAAGCCCGGCGGGCGCATAGGGTTCGAGCATGCCTTCGGTCTTGAGCACCAAAAGCGATGTCGCCGCCAGCCCCCAGACAACATCGGCTTGCGGATTGTTCTTTTCTGCCAACAGCTTGGCAGTCACAACCCCGGTTGAATCGCGCACCCAGTTGATCTTGATATCGGGATGCTCTGCATTGAATGCAGCGGCATAACGTTCCAGATCTTCAGCCTCGATCGCGGTGTAGACCGTCAGTTCGGTTTCAGCCCAGGCGACTGAAGCACATAGCGCAGCGGCTGCAACACTCAGGCTCAGAAGGGTCTTGTTGGTCATTTGGTTCCCCTTTTCAACGAGTCGGTTTTCGAATGCGGATGAGGAAGGCAGAGTCTGCCCCAGACTTCCCCGGTATTGATTCCCCCCAATGGCCAGCCCTGTCGCAGTACCTTGCAGATCTTTTGGTCGGCCGGTTGATCCAAGCAGAGTTTGTAAAGGGTTCAACAATAAGTAAAATCTATTTACCTTATGATTGTAACGATTTTTGAGGGGCATTTCTACAGTTTCATTACAACTCTTGTGGCGAAGGCAGTTTTGGCAGCGGCGATGACAAGTTGTTGCCCCCTGGGGGGGATAATGGCAGGCCGATGTCAGGCCGTTTCGGTCAGAATGGCATTGGCAACGATCCCTAGCGCCTTGTCGAGATCGGTGCGTTCGATCGTCAGGGGCGGCGACAGTGTCAGCACGGAGCCAGCGCTGATCTTGAAGCTCAGCCCTGCTTCCAGGCAACGATAATAGATCCGTTCGGCACGGGCCAGCGCCGGGGTGCGGCTGTCGCGATCCTCGACGATCTCGACCCCGAACATCAGGCCACGGC
>JBARVM010000035.1:0-2953 GCA_049646265.1 Paracoccaceae bacterium | reverse complement strand
ATGCCGGCCTGCGCGGGTGTGCGGCGCTGGGGGGCGGCAGCCTTGGACCTCGCCTATGTGGCGGCGGGGCGCTATGACGGCTACTGGGAACGCGAACTGTCGCCCTGGGATGTCGCGGCGGGGCTATTGCTTGTCCGCGAGGCGGGCGGCTTTGTCGAAGCGCTGCGCGATGGGCGCGAGATTTTCGAAAGCGGCGCGCTGATCGCCGCGAACGACGATTTGTTCGCTGCGTTGGCCAAGGTGCTGCGCGCGCCGGAATGATGCGAAGGGGGCTGTCTGACCCCTCGCCCCGGAGAGTATTTTCAGACGGATTGTGATCAGGCGCGGTCGGCCGGGTGGTTGATGCCGTCGGCCCAGCCTACATTGCCCAGATCGCGCGGGTTGACGCCGTCGAGGCAGGCCACATTGACACCAAATTCGTTGGGGTTCGAGCGGCGCTGATGGTGGGTGTAGATGCCGCAGGTCTTGCAGAAATAGTGTTTCGCTGTCTGCGTACCCCATTGGTAAAGCGAGAGCTTGTCGGCGCCTTTGGTGACGCGCAGCCCGTCGAGAGGCGCGCTCACGGCGATGGCGCCCCGGCGCCGGCAGAAGGAACAGTCGCAGCGCCGCGCCGTCGAAAGGCCCCCTTCGGCGAGCGAAACCTCAAGCTCTACCGCGCCGCAATGGCAGGTGGCGCGGTGGGGGCGGGTGATTTCAGGCAGGGTCATTTGCGGCGTCTCCGGATGATCGGGATGTTCGAGGGGGAATAGTCGATTTCCGGGTGCGGCGGATGCCCTTCGGTTTGCTGCCAGTAACGTTTCGCCCCCCGGCGCGCCCAAAGTGGCAGGGTCAGGAAAAGCCCGGCCACGAAGCCGCCGCCATGCGCCCAATAGGCCACCCCGCCATCGGCGCCAGAGCTGCCAAGACCGCCAAAAATCTGGAAAGCGAACCAAATGCCAAGCATCGTATAGGCGGGCAGGGTAAAGACCCGGAAGAAGACGATGAAGATCAGAAGAATGTCGATGCGGGCGCGCGGGAACATCAGAAGATAGCCGCCCATGACCCCGGCGATGGCACCGGATGCACCCACCATTGGCACGGCAGAGGAGGGGGCGGCGACGATCTGCGCGACGGCGGCCGCAAGGCCCGCGGCGAGATAGAAAAGCAAAAAGCCGCCATGCCCCATCTGATCTTCGAGGTTATCGCCGAAAATCCACAAGAACAGCATGTTGCCCGCCAGATGCATGAAGCCCGCATGCAGGAACATATGGCTGAAAAGGCCGGTATAGCCCTCTCCCGCGCTGATGGCGGCGGGGAAAAGCGCGTAATTGAGCATGAATTGCCGCATCGCCTGGCCATCTTCCCCAAGCGACAGCTGATAAAGCCAGACAAGGATGTTGGCGCCGATCAGCGCATAGGTCACGACGGGCGTGCGCAGTGAGGGGTGATGATCGCGGATCGGAAACATGCGGCAAAGCTTTCCGATCCTTGGTGAAAGGTCAAGCGTTACGGGGGGGCTGACCGCCCGCCCCGGAGGTATGGCCGGTTCAGGCGTTGCCCGCCTCTGCCAGAAGGGCGGCATTGCCGCCAGAGGCGGTCGTATCGATGCAGATATGCCGTTCCAGAAGCACATGGCCCCGATCCGGCTGGCCGGTGATCAGCGGCAGGATCGGGCCGGGGCGCTGGGCGAGGGCCAGACCGTAGGCCCGCGCCTGATCGGAACCACCCCACCAAAGTACGCCCGCAAAACCCTGAAGCGTGGCAAGGCTGGCCGGGTCGAGAAGGTCGGGCACCTCGACGGCACGGCCGCCAAGAGCGCGCACCGCCTCTGCCTGCGCACGGGCGGTTTTTGGGCCGGGGCCAAGGCACAGGAGCGGGTCGCGCGGACTGTGGCTGAGCCGGTTGGATTCGCCCGTCGGGCCGGGCAGGTCGAGCGTCGGGAAAGAGGCCCCCTGATCTGCCTCAGCAGCTTTTTCCGCTTGAAGGGCCGTGGCGATGCGGGCCGCGTCTGCCTTGGCCGCGCCATCAGCCTCGCCCGGCAGGCGTACCGGCGGATTGGCGGCGAAACGCAAAAGGTAGTCTGGTCCGCCCGCCTTGGGGCCGGTGCCGGAAAGCCCCTCGCCGCCAAAGGGTTGGCTGCCGACGACCGCGCCGATCTGGTTGCGGTTGACATAGATGTTGCCAACCTTCAGCGCCTCGCACATTTCCTGCACGCGGTTGTCGATACGGGTGTGCAGCCCGAAGGTCAGCCCATAGCCGGTGGCGTTGATCGCCGCGATCACCTTTGGTAGATCCTCGGAGCGGTAGGTGGCCAGATGCAGGACCGGCCCGAAAATCTCGCGCTGCAGATCCTCGATCCCCTTTACCTTGATCACCGCGGGGGCAATGAAATGGCCGTCCTTTGGCCGTGACAATTGCCGCAAGAGCCGTCCGTCGCGGCGCGCCTCTTCAACATGGCGGCGGATCGACGCCTCGGCCTTGGCGTCAATAACCGGGCCGATGTCGGTGGCCAGATGCCAGGGATCGCCAAGCGTCAACTCCTCCATCGCGCCAAAGAGCATCTCGGTAAAGCCGGGCGCGATGTCCTCCTGCAGATAGAGAAGCCGGAGCGCCGAGCAGCGCTGCCCCGCCGACTGGAAGGCAGAGGCGATGATATCGCGGATCGCCTGTTCGGGCAGGGCGGTCGAATCGACGATCATCGCATTCAGCCCGCCGGTTTCGGCAATGAGCGGGGCGCCGGGGGACAGATGTTCGGCCATGGTGCGGCGGATCGTCTGGGCCGTGGCGGTGGAACCGGTGAAACAGACCCCGCAAACGCGCGGGTCAGAGGTCAACGCAGCGCCGACCGTGGCGCCGGTGCCGGGCAAAAGCTGCAAGGCGCTGCGCGGCACGCCGGCCTCGTGCAGAAGGGCGGCGGCATAGGTGGCGATGAGCGGCGTTTGCTCGGAAGGTTTCGCCAGAACTGCATTGCCCA
>JBARVM010000034.1:0-2908 GCA_049646265.1 Paracoccaceae bacterium | reverse complement strand
CGGCTCCAGTTCGCTGAAAAGCTCACCCACACCGCGCGCATCGGGGTCTTTCACCTCGGCACCGAAACCGATGCCAGAACCTTTGCCGCGCTGCGCGATGATCTTTTCCAGCCCGGCAAAGGCACCGCCGCAGATGAAAAGGATATTGGTCGTATCGACCTGCAGAAATTCCTGCTGCGGATGCTTGCGCCCGCCTTGCGGCGGGACAGAGGCGACCGTCCCCTCCATGATTTTCAAGAGCGCTTGTTGCACCCCCTCGCCCGAGACATCGCGGGTGATGGACGGGTTGTCGGACTTGCGGGTGATCTTGTCCACCTCGTCGATATAGACGATGCCGCGCTGGGCCCGTTCGACGTTATATTCAGAGGCCTGCAACAGCTTGAGAATGATGTTTTCCACATCCTCCCCGACATAGCCAGCCTCTGTCAGCGTGGTGGCGTCGGCCATGGTGAAAGGCACATCAAGAATCCGCGCCAAAGTTTGCGCCAAAAGCGTCTTGCCGCAGCCGGTCGGGCCGATCAGCAGGATGTTTGATTTCGCCAGCTCGATGTCAGAGGATTTGGCAGCGTGATTGAGGCGTTTGTAATGGTTGTGCACCGCAACCGCCAGAACGCGCTTTGCGTGGGCCTGGCCGATGACATAATCATCCAGCACCTTGCAGATATCACGCGGGGTCGGAACGCCGTCTGTGGCCTTTATGCTGCTCGACTTTGTTTCCTCACGGATAATATCCATGCAAAGTTCGACACATTCGTCACATATGAAAACGGTCGGCCCGGCGATCAGTTTCCTGACCTCGTGCTGACTTTTTCCGCAAAACGAGCAATAGAGTGTGTTCTTGCTGTCGTTGCCAGAGTTAGTTGCCATCGTTTTCCTCTTCGGCCTACCCGTCGCCGACTGGGCCATTTTAGGCCACCCTTTTCGTCAAGATTAGGGCAGCAATCCGTTCACCACAACGTTATATTTTGGCCCCTCACCGGGTGAAGGGCCGTTCCTTACTTGTCACTCTTACCCTCGGCCGGTCGGCTGGCCAGAATTTCGTCGATCAGCCCCCAGTCTTTCGCCTCTTCGGGGGACATGAAATTGTCCCGCTCCAGCGCCGCTTCGACCTTTTTCAAGGGCTGGCCGGTATGCTGCACATAAATCTCGTTCAGCCGGTTCTTCAGCTTCTGGGTTTCCTGAGCATGGATCATGATATCGGTCGCCTGGCCCTGATAGCCGCCCGAGGGCTGGTGAACCATGACGCGGCTGTTGGGCAGGCTGAAGCGCATGCCCTTTTCCCCTGCCGTAAGCAACAAGGAGCCCATGGAGGCCGCCTGCCCGATCACCAGCGTGGAGACCTTGGGCTTGATATATTGCATCGTGTCATAGATCGACAGGCCAGAGGTTACGACACCGCCTGGGCTGTTGATATACATGGCGATTTCCTTTGACGGGTTCTCCGCCTCCAGAAACAGAAGCTGCGCACAGATCAGCGTCGACATGCCGTCATGTACCGGCCCTGACAGGAAGATGATCCGCTCCTTCAACAGGCGCGAAAAGATGTCATAGGCGCGTTCGCCCCGGCTGGTCTGTTCCACCACCATCGGGACAAGAGTATTCATATAGAGATCGTATGGGTCTTTCATCGTTGCCTGCCTGCTGCTGTTCCCACATCTAGTCTAGGGATCTTTGCTTTCTCAAACCTTAGTAGCGCGCGCCAGCAGCTGCAAGGGCAACAAACCGTTCGCCCATATGCGTGTGCCTTTTGCCGCTATCACCGGTCCAATTGTAGTGTTTCTATGCGGTTGTTTCGGCTGAGTTAATGGTTGGGGGCTTTTGCGGGGGAATTTCCACCAATAGTGGCGCGGATTGGCTTGCAACTGCACCGGCGCCGGGCAATCCTGCCAGCAGCGTTGGTAAGGCGAAAGGCGCCGCAGATGGAAGAGCTATTCGATCAGCATGATGCGACCGGTCTTGCCGCACTGGTCCGCGAAGGTCAGGTCAGCGCGACTGAACTTCTCGACACCGCGCTTGCACGGGTTGCCGCCCGCAACCCGGCGCTGAATGCCGTGGTTCTGCTGCAAGAGGATGTAGCGCGCCAATCCATCGCCCGTGGCCTGCCAGAGGGGCCATTTCGCGGTGTTCCTTTCCTCTTGAAGGATCTTGGTTGCGAGGCGGTGGATTTTCCCAGCCATAACGGCTCCTGCCTGCAAAAGGCCACCCGCTATGCCCGCGACAGTTCGATATTCGAGCGGATACGCGCCACGGGCGTCGTCACCTTTGGCCGCACCACCTCTCCCGAAAGCGGCATTGGTGCTGCGACCGAAAGTGCCGTCTATGGCGGCCCGACACGAAACCCCTGGAATCTTGCCCATACGCCAGGCGGCTCGTCCGGCGGGGCGGGCGCTGCGGTTGCGGGCGGGCTGGTGCCGGTGGCGCATGGGTCCGACGGCGGCGGTTCGGTGCGGATACCGGCCTCTTCCACCGGGCTTGTCGGCTTCAAGCCGACGCGGGCGCGCCTGCCCGATGGTCCCTATGTGGGCGAAGGCTGGGCCGGGATGGCCATCGACGGTTTTCTGACCAGATCGGTCCGCGATACAGCCGCTTTTCTGGATGCCTGCCATGGCGCCGACCTTGGCGCGCCCTATTGGGCCCCACCGTTGTTGGCCAGCCACATGGCAGCACTTGAGCGTCCGCCCGAACCCTTGCGCATTGCCCTTTGCGATAGCCGCTTTGACGGCAGCGCCATCGACCCTGAATGCGCCGCCGCGGTGCATCAGGCCGGCCGCCTGCTGGAAAGCCTTGGCCATCATGTAGCCCCCGCCTGCCCAAAAGCCGATATTCAGGGCATGATGCGCGCCTGGACCAAGATCGTCGCCTGCGGCACAGCCCTTGGCATTCAATCCATCGTCGCGGCGCGCGGACG
>JBARVM010000033.1:0-5165 GCA_049646265.1 Paracoccaceae bacterium | reverse complement strand
GCGTATCGGCGGTTTCGCCGGACTGGCTGACAAAGAGCGCGTAGGATTTGGCGGGCATGGGCGGTTCGCGGTAGCGGAACTCCGAGGCGATATCGACCTCGCACGGGAGGCCCGCAAGCTGTTCGAACCAGTATTTCGCCGTAAGGCAGGCGTAGGAGGCGGTGCCGCAGGCAACCAGCGTCAGCCGGTCGAGATTTTTGAAATTGAGCCCCTCGGGGAGGTTGAGCTTGCCACCCTTCAGGTAATGGCCAAGTGCATCGCCCAGCACGGCGGGCTGTTCGGCTATTTCCTTGGCCATGAAATGTTTGTAACCGCCCTTTTCGATCCGGGTCTGGTCGATATTGATATGTTGAATCTCGCGGTTGGCGGGCCGGTCGGCGCCGTCGAAAATCTCGGTGCCGGAACGGGTGACAAAGGCATAATCGCCTTCTTCCAGATAGGTAATGCGGTCGGTCATCGGTGCGAGGGCGATCGCGTCGGAGCCGACGAACATCTCGCCGTTGCCATGGCCGATGGCGAGAGGGGAGCCCTTGCGCGCGGCGACGATCAGATCCTCTTCCCCGTCGAATAGAAAGCAAAGGGCAAAAGCGCCTTCGAGCCGGGCGAGCGTGGCGCGCGCCGCTTGGCGGGGGGTCAGGCCCTGATCGAGATGGTGGCGGGTCAGAAGGACGACGGTTTCCGTGTCGGTTTCGGTTTCGGCGGCCAGGCCCTTTTGCGCCATCTCCTCGCGCAGATCGCGGAAATTCTCGATAATGCCGTTGTGGACGACGGCCACCGGGCCCGAGCGGTGCGGATGGGCATTGCCGACGGTGGCGGCGCCATGGGTTGCCCAACGGGTGTGGCCAATGCCGGACTTGCCGGGCAGCGGGTCGTGGACCAGCACATCCGACAGGTTCACCAGCTTGCCTACCGCCCGGCGGCGATCCAGCCTGCCCTTGTGGACGGTGGCGATACCGGCGCTGTCATAGCCGCGATATTCCAGCCGTTTCAGCGCCTCGACCAGCAAGGGGGCAACTTCATGATTGCCCAGCACCCCGACAATACCACACATTTTACGTCTCTTTCCGGCGCTTTTCTTTCTGCGCCTTGTACTTTTCGAACAATTTGGCCGCAAAGCCCGGCTTGTTGCTTTGCGTGGCGCGGCCGATGGCAAGGGCACCCGCCGGCACATTGGCCGTGATGACGGAGCCAGAGGCGGTCATGGCGCCATCGCCGATCGTGACCGGGGCGACCAGCATCGTGTCGGAGCCGACAAAGACGCGGGCGCCGATCTCGGTCCGGTGTTTGTTCACCCCGTCATAATTGCAGGTGATGGTGCCTGCGCCGATATTCGTATGTTCGCCGACATGCGCGTCACCCAGATAGGTCAGATGGCCAACCTTGACGCCCTCGTCCAAGAGGCTGTTCTTGACCTCGACGAAATTGCCGACATGGACATCCTCGGCCAGCTCCGCCCCTGGACGCAGGCGGGCAAAGGGGCCGACGCGGGCGCCGCGGCTGACATGGCAGCCTTCGAGATGGCAGAAGGCCAGAATCTCTGCGCCGGTTTCCACGGTGACGCCGGGGCCAAACACCACATTGGGGCCGATAATCGTATCGCGGCCGACATAGGTGTCATAGGCGAAAAAGACGGTTTCCGGGGCTGTCATGGTGACGCCATTGTCCAGGGCCTCGGCGCGGGCATGGGCCTGAAAGGCGGCCTCGGCCGCAGCCAGATCGGCGCGGGAATTGACCCCCAAGGTTTCAGCCTCGTCACAGGTGACGACAAGGGCGGTGCGGCCTTGTGCGCGGGCAGCACCCGGCACGTCGGTCAGGTAATATTCGCCCGCCGCATTGTCATTGCCAAGGCCCGCCACCAGTTCGGCCAAAAGACCGGCATCGGCACAAAGAACCCCGCTGTTCATCAGCGTGATGGCGCGTTCTGCAGCACTTGCATCCTTATATTCAACGATCCGTTCCAGACTGTCGCCGGAAACCATCAGCCGACCATAGCGCGTGGCCGGGTCGGCATGAAAGCCGAGCACGACCACATCCGCCTTGGCCGCCAGCATGGATTGCAGGGTTTCGGGGCGGATAAAGGGCGTGTCGCCGTAAAGGACGATGACCTTCCCGGAAAACCCGTCAAGTGCGGGCAGGGCCTGCGCCACCGCATGGCCGGTGCCAAGCTGTTCGGCTTGCACGACCACTTCCGCCGCCGGATCATGGGCAAGGGCTGCCGCCGTAACCTCTGCCGCGCCATGGCCTGCCACGATGATCACCCGCGCGGGTTCCAGCGCCATGCCCGCCTGCATGGCATGCACGAGGAGCGGCGCGCCTGCCACCTTGTGCAGCACCTTGGGCAGATCGGATTTCATTCTGGTTCCCTGACCGGCGGCCAGAATGATGAGGGCAGTAGGCATGGTTCTCTTCCTTCGTGTCACGCCCGTTTTACCTATCGGCCCTTGTGGGGCAAGCGAATTGGCTTCACAAACCTTTACGGCAAGTTACATCCTGACCAATCCGGTCATTTTGGGGGCATTGGTGCGCACTGTTATTTTCGATCTGGACGGGACGCTGGCAGACACGTCGGCGGACCTTATTTCGGCGGCAAACCATTGTTTTCAAAGGATGGGTGTCGGCGATATGCTCGACCCGACCGCCGATGCGCTGACCGCCTTTCACGGTGGCCGCGACATGTTGCGGCTGGGGCTGTCGCGGATGGGGTCCGCCGACGAGGCAACAGTGGATCGCTATTATCCGATTCTGCTGGAGGCCTATGAGGCCGATATTGACCGCCACAGCCGCCTTTATCCCGGCACCGTCGCGGCGTTGGAGGGGCTTCGCGCGGCCGGATACCGGCTGGGTGTCTGCACCAACAAGCCCGAACGGCTGGCCGAGATCCTGCTGGCGCGGCTTGGTGTGCGGGATCTATTCCATTCCCTTGTCGGCGCCGACACATTGCCGGTGCGCAAACCCGACCCCGCACCCTATTTTCTGGCGGTAGAGCGGGCGGGGGGCACATCGGCCCGTTCGATGTTGGTTGGCGATACCGATACCGACCGGCAGACTGGCCGGGCGGCGGGCATTCCCGTGGCGCTGGTCACCTTTGGTCCCGAAGGGCAGGGGGTGGAACGTTTCGCGCCCGAGGCGCTCTTGCATCATTTCGACGCTTTGGGCGGGCTGGTGCAGGACCTGCTGGGCCCGTAACCCACGGGGGGGGAAAAAGGCAATGTGCTGTGCCGAGGTCCGCCCGCCTGTCGCCCGCAACAGGTTGAAGGCATGTACAGAACCCGCCAGAAGCATTAGCCTGCCATAAGTGCCTGCCAAGGCTTTCTCGTCCGCGGTTAGTTGACCCGGCCAAGGGGGCAGAGTAAACGATCAAAAAGCCACAATCAGGCGCGTTGACGTGAGGCGCCGCAAACAGGGGCACCGCATATGCTGGCAGGCCAATATCTTCCGATCCTTGTCTTCATCGCTTTGGCCGTCGGCTTGGGCCTGATCCTGATTCTGTCGGCCGTGGTTCTGGCGGTTCGCAACCCTGACCCGGAAAAGGTTTCGGCCTATGAATGCGGCTTCAACGCCTTTGACGATGCACGGATGAAATTCGATGTGCGGTTCTACCTCGTGTCGATCCTTTTCATCATCTTCGATCTGGAGGTGGCATTCCTCTTTCCCTGGGCGGTTGCCTTCAAGGATTTGTCGATGACCGGTTTCTGGTCGATGATGGTGTTTCTGGCCGTTCTGACGGTCGGATTTGCCTATGAATGGAAGAAAGGCGCATTGGAATGGCAATAATGACCGGTGCCAATACGGCCGGCGCTGACCGGGAAGTTGCGACGCAGGCTCTCAACCGGGAATTGCAGGACAAGGGTTTCCTGCTGACCTCGACCGAGGATATCATCAACTGGGCGCGCAACGGTTCCTTGCACTGGATGACTTTTGGTCTGGCCTGCTGCGCGGTAGAGATGATCCATGTCGCAATGCCGCGCTATGATGTCGAACGGTTCGGCGCCGCGCCGCGCGCCAGCCCGCGCCAGTCCGATCTGATGATCGTCGCCGGCACGCTGACCAACAAGATGGCCCCGGCGCTGCGCAAGGTTTACGACCAGATGCCAGAGCCGCGCTACGTGATCTCGATGGGGTCCTGCGCCAATGGCGGCGGCTATTACCACTATAGCTATTCGGTGGTGCGCGGTTGCGACCGGATCGTGCCTGTCGACATCTATGTACCCGGCTGCCCGCCCACCGCAGAGGCGCTGCTTTACGGGATCTTGCAATTGCAGCGGCGTATTCGTCGCACCGGCACCTTGGTGCGCTAGGGGGAATGATGTCGTTGAACGAACTTGCCGCGCAAATCAGTGCCGCCCGTGCCGGGGACATCCTGTCATCCAATATCGCCATGGGCGAGCTGACCATCACCGTGCGGCTGGAAAGCCTTGTCGGCTTCATGACCTATCTGCAAAGCCGCGAGGCTGGCCGCTTTGCCACGCTGATCGACATTACCGCCGTCGATTATCCGCAACGTGCAGAACGGTTCGATCTGGTTTATCACCTGCTGTCGATGCATTCCAACGCCCGTGTCCGCGTCAAGGCCAGCATCGCCGATGGCGCGATGGCTCCGTCCCTGACCGGCATCCACCCGACCGCCAACTGGTATGAGCGCGAAGTGTTCGACATGTTCGGCATCATCTTTAGCGGCCATCCGGACTTGCGCCGCATCCTGACCGACTACGGTTTCCGCGGCCATCCGCTGCGCAAGGATTTCCCCACCACGGGCTATACAGAATTGCGCTATGACGAGGCGGAGAAACGGGTGGTCTATGAACCGGTGAAGCTGGTGCAGGACTACCGGCAGTTTGACTTCATGAGCCCTTGGGAAGGGGCGAAATATGTCCTGCCCGGCGATGAAAAGCAGGAGGCCAAGTGATGGACGGCGATATCCGCAAGAACGCCTATGACGACGGCTCGACCGATTTCGAGACGGGCGAACAGTCGATCCGCAATTTCAACATCAACTTCGGCCCGCAACACCCTGCCGCGCATGGTGTTTTGCGTCTGGTTTTGGAGCTGGACGGCGAGGTGGTCGAACGGTGTGACCCGCATATCGGCCTTTTGCATCGCGGCACCGAAAAGCTGATGGAAAGCCGCACCTATCTGCAGAACCTGCCCTATTTCGACCGGCTCGA
>JBARVM010000032.1:0-4316 GCA_049646265.1 Paracoccaceae bacterium | reverse complement strand
ATCTTACCTTGCCCTTTGCCTTCTTCTTCTTGGCGGGCCGGTCCTTGCCGGCCCATCGCCCGACTATCCGCAGAAGGCTAGTTTCATCGTGCAGCTGAGCAGTTCGCAATATGCCAGTGGCTTTGGTGCCTATCTGGTTGAGCCCTTGACCAAGGCCTTTCGCAAGACCGGCCTGCGCTACGAGGGCAGCCCAAAGGCGGATTATGCGGCCACCATCGAAACCGGTGCCGATGTTGGCCGCTGGTATGGCGAGGGCGACAGCGCTTTGTGGCTTTATGAACGCTATGTCACCGTGGGCCTGTCGCCCGCCGACGCTGATATCGAAAAGGCGGGCAAGGTCTCGCCAAGTTTTTCGGTGACCGTGCGGTTGAAGACACCAAACGAGGATCGGGTGGATGAGTTGAACTGCCTCATCGCCCTCGCGACGGCGGAACTTGCGGCGCGTTATCAGCCCAAGGGCCATGTCACGGTGAACGGAGAGTCCTGCGCGCGCCGTTAGGGCAAGGGTTTGCCTTGGGCTCAGCGCGTGGCCCTTGGGCTGCCCCAAGGATCAAGGCAGCCTTGCAGCTCTTCCCGTGAAAGGCCCATATCCCGCAACAGGTGATCATCTGGCCGGGCCAGAATTTTGCGGAAATAGGTCGCCTCGCGCCGTGCCGCGCGCCAGCGGGCCAGCTGCTGGCCCAATGCTGCCAGCCATGGGCCGCTTGCGGGTTTTTCTGCCGGACAGGTCTGTCGCTGGGTCATGATCGCTCCTTTCTTCCATGCCCAGTATCGCGGCGGGTTTGACATCAAACAAACGAATAGTAATTATATATGACATCAGGTAATATGATGTCATGACCCATCCGCCCGACAGTGATCTTCTGCGTAGTTTTCTGGCCATCGCCGAGGCGGGCAGTGTGACTGCTGCCGCCGAACGGCTGGGTCGCACGCAATCGGCGGTCTCGATGCAGATCGCGCGGTTGGAGGAGAACCTTGGCCAGCAGCTGTTTGAAAGGCTGCCGCGCGGCGTGGCGCTGACCGCGCGGGGGACGCAGCTTTTGCCCTATGCGCGGCGCGTGACAGGCCTGATCGAGGAGGCGGCGACCGCCTTGCGCGCCCGCCCGCTGGACGGGCCGGTCCGCATCGGCATTCCGCAGGATTATAGCGAGACGATCCTGCCCGGCGTTTTGGCCAGTTTCGCCCGCGCCTTTCCGGCGGTCGAGGTGACGGTGCGGCTGGATTATTCCGCGCCGCAGTTGGCGGCCCTGCGCGCAGGCGATCTCGATCTTGCCGTGGTTTTCGACTGGCAGGCGCGGGCGCCGCGCGGCGAGGTTCTGGCGGTTGAACCCACGGTCTGGGTCACGTCCGAACAGCATGAGCAGCATTTGCAGCGTCCGCTGCCCATTGCCACTTACTTCAACTCTTCCTGGTGTGCCGAGCGCATGCTGCCATCACTGGAACGCCATGGGCTGGACTATCGGCTGGCCTTTGAATGCGACACGGTGGGCGGGTTCTTTTCGGCTGTCCGTTCGGGCCTTGCCGTCGTGGCCCTGTCGCAAAGCACGATCCCTGCGGGCTGCCGCGCGCTGACAACTTCCGAAGGGTTTCCACCGGTCGATTCTTCGCATGTCGTGTTACACCGAAACCCGCGTGGCAGTTCGCCCGCGATCGAGGAGCTGGCGGCGACGATCCGCAGGGCCTTTGGCCCGAGGGGCAAGGAGGGGTGATGGCGAAAAAACTGTTCAGCGGCCCCCTTGGCCCGATGGTCCTGACAGAAGATGGCGGGGCGATCGCGCGGCTGGATTGGGGTGGTGGAGCGGCGGATGGGCAGGGTTCGGCCCTGCTGGAGGAGGCTTGCCGCCAGCTGGATGACTATTTTGCCGGGCGGCGGCAAGGTTTCGACTTGCCGATTGCCTTTTGCGCCGGCCTGACGGGCAAGGTGCAGCAGGCGATGTGTGCCATCCCCTTCGGCGAGACGCGGACCTATGGCGATCTGGCGAAAGCGCTGGGCGTGCCCGCGCAGGCCATCGGGCAGGCCTGTGGGGCCAATCCCATTCCGGTCATCGTGCCCTGCCACCGTATCCTTGGCGCACAGGGTCTTGGCGGCTTTTCCGCGCCCGGCGGGGTAGAGACAAAGGTCGCCCTGCTCAGGCTGGAAGGGGCGGGATCGCTGTTGCTCTGACCGCCCGTCGCGCGGCGCTTGCCCGGGGGCGGGCAGGCTGGTAGCGATGGCGCAAAGGGTGGTGCGATGAGTTTTCCGATCCTGCTTGCCGTTCTTGGGGCTGCATTGTTGCATGCGCTATGGAACGGGTTGGTGCGTACTGGATCCAGCCGGGTGCAGGTGATGATGGTCCTGTCGGCGGTGCAGGGGTTGATCGGCCTTGTGCTGGCGCTGGGGCATGATTGGCCCGGCCCTTCGGTCTGGCCCTGGCTTCTTGCCTCTGGCCTTGTGCATTCGGCCTACAAGGTGTTCCTGACCTTTGCCTATGAGCAGGGCGATCTGAGCCGGGTCTATCCTTTGGCGCGCGGCACGGCACCCTTGCTGGTTCTGACCGTGGGCAGCATTTTCGTGGAAGAACGGTTGAGCCTGCCGGAAGTGACCGGCATCTGTCTCTTGGGGGCGGGTATCCTATTGATGGTGTCGGGGGTCTTTACCCATGGCGAGCAGCGCCGCCTGATCCCCTATGCCTTGGGTGCGGCCATCGCCACGGCGAGCTATTCGATGCTGGACGGGCAGGGCGCGCGGGTCTGGGGCAATGCCGGTGCCTTTGTCGCCTGGATGTTCCTGCTCGACGGGCTGATCTTTGCGGCGGCGATGCTATTTTTGCGCGGTGTCAGCGCTGTCCCCGGGCGGGGGCGGGTCTGGCTTTTGGGTTCGGCCGGGGCGGCGGCCTCTTACGCGTCCTATGCGATTGTCGTCTGGGCGATGACATTGGCGCCGATCGCGCTGGTGGCGGCAATGCGCGAAACCTCGGTGATTTTCGGGGTGCTGATCGGCTGGCTCTTCCTTGGCGAAAGGATGAGCCGCAGCAAGATCCTGTCGGTGCTGTTGATCGCCACCGGTGTGGTGGTCACCCGGCTTTAGGCGGCTTTGCGGGCGGGGAAAAGCTCCTGCACGATCCCGGCGAAGGTCAGGTAAAGCGATGTGACGATCAGCCCCCAATGCGCCCAGCTTTCGGGCTGGAAATTGGCCCATGCGGCCCAGCCGGCAAAGATCACCCAGCCAAACGCCATTGGCAGCGTCAGCCAGCGCCAGCGTGCGGTGCGCACGGGGTGAACGAACTTGAGGTTGGTGAACATGGTAGCAGCGAGCAGCAGGACGATGGCCAGCGTCACATAGAAATTCGGCTGCAGCGCAAAGACGACCAGCACCACCATGTTCCAGCAGCCGGGAAAGCCCGCAAAGGAATAATCCCGTGTTTTCATGCGGGTATCGACGAAATAGAGCACGCTGCCAAAGGTGATGACAATGATGGCGCACCAGCCGGTCCAGCCCGCCATGAGCCCCGACTGAAAGAGCGCGAAGGCCGGAATGAAGACATAGGTCAGATAGTCGATGATCAGGTCCAGCAGCACGCCATCGTAGGTGGGCCACTGGGTCTTGACATGATAACGCCGCGCCAGCGGGCCATCGATACCATCGACGATCAGCGCCGCGACCAGCCACAGGAACATCAGATCCCACTTGTGATCCGCTGCCGCCACCATGGCCAACATGGCCAGAACCGCCCCGGTTGCGGTGAAAAGGTGGACGAATAATGCTTGCAGCCGGGGTGTCATGCCATCTTTTCGCGCGAAACGAAAAAAAGGGCAAGTGTCTGGGGGCTTGTCGGCCCTTGCCATGGGCCGAAAGGCACGGCAGGTCGGCTACGCCTTTCAGGACCTTGGGTGGGCACGGCTATAGACCTCCATCAGGCGGCTGGCATCGACCCCGGTATAGGCCTGCGTCGTCGAAAGGGAAGCATGGCCAAGCAGTTCCTGAATGGTTCGCAGATCGCCCCCCGCCGACAGAAGATGTGTGGCAAAGGAATGGCGCATGGCATGGGGTGTCACGCTGGAGGGCAGGCCAAGGGCGGTACGGGCCCTTTCGACCGCGCCGGCGATCAGCCTTGGGTTTAGGGGGCCGCCGCGGGCGCCCCGGAAAAGCGCGCCGGACCTGTCGCTTTCCAGCGGCAGGGGGCACAGGCGCACATAGTCGGCCACCGCGGCCCGCGCCAGCGGCAGGACCGGCACCAGCCGTTCCTTGCCGCCCTTGCCGGTAATGCGCAGCATGTCGGGCAGGGGCTGGTCGGAGACGCGCAGCGACAGCGCCTCTGATATGCGCAGCCCGCAGC
>JBARVM010000031.1:0-4360 GCA_049646265.1 Paracoccaceae bacterium | reverse complement strand
GCTTTTGGCCGGGCGCGACGGGGTGCGGGTTGTGGGCGACCGTTTTGTCTTTTCCTCCGAGGTGCTGTTTGAGCCGGGCGCGGCGGATCTAGCGCCGGAGGGCAAGCAGCAGATCGCCAGCGTCGTGTCGATCCTGCAAGAGATTGCACCGGAGATCCCACCCTCCATCGACTGGATCATCCGGGTCGATGGCCATACCGATGATGTGCCCCTGTCGGGCCTGGGCGAATTTGCCGATAACTGGGAGCTGAGCCAGGGTCGCGCCCTTTCGGTTGTGCGCTATATGCAAAACGAACTTGGTGTGCCGCCCGAACGGCTCGCGGCGACCGGTTTTGGTGAATACCGGCCCGTTGCGACGGGCGAAACGCCCGAGGCGCGGGCGCAGAACCGGCGTATCGAGTTGAAACTGACGGAACGCTAGGATCCGGCACGGGCTGATAAGCCGACGGCAGGTCAAAGAAAAACCCGCGCCGAGATAGGACTGTCGGCGCGGGTCTTATGTTGCGTGGTGTGGCCTTTGAAAAGCGCGCCTATTCTGCGGTCAGTAGCGGGGGTTTCGTCCCGGAAATCCGCGGTTTTTCAGGCTCCATCACGTCCAGCGCGATGGCGCCATCCTTGACGATCACCTTGACCAGTCCGCCCTTGGTCAGCTTGCCGAACAAAAGCTCCTCTGCCAGCGGCTTCTTGATATGTTCCTGAATGACCCGGCCAAGCGGACGGGCGCCCATACGGTCGTCATAGCCCTTGTCGGCAAGCCATTCCGCCGCCTCGCGGGTCAGTTCTATATGGACATGGCGGTCCATCAGCTGCGCTTCCAGCTGCAGGACAAACTTGTCCACCACCTGCAGGATCACCTCGCGCGGCAGAGCGCCGAAGGAGATGACCGCATCAAGGCGATTGCGGAATTCGGGGGTAAAGGTCCGCTCGATCGCGGCGGTATCCTCGCCCTCGCGCTTGTCGCGGCCAAAGCCGATGGCGGATTTCGCCATTTCGGAGGCCCCGGCATTGGAGGTCATGATCAGGATCACATTGCGGAAATCGACCTGCCGCCCGTTATGGTCGGTAAGCTTGCCATGATCCATCACCTGCAGAAGGATGTTGTAGACATCCGGATGGGCCTTTTCGATCTCGTCCAGAAGCAGCACGCAATGCGGATGCTGATCAACGCCATCGGTCAGCATGCCGCCCTGATCAAAGCCGACATAGCCGGGCGGTGCGCCAATCAGCCTCGAAACCGCGTGTTTCTCCATATATTCAGACATGTCGAAGCGCAGAAGTTCGACGCCAAGCCTATCGGCCAGCTGTTTGGCAACCTCGGTCTTGCCGACGCCGGTGGGCCCGGCAAAGAGGTAGTTGCCGATGGGCTTTTCAGGCTCGCGCAGACCGGCGCGTGCCAGCTTGATTGCCGATGACAGCGCCTCGATCGCCTTGTCCTGGCCAAAGACCACCCGTTTCAGCGTCTTTTCCAGATCGCGCAGCACTTCGGCATCGTCCTTGGAGACATTGCGCGGCGGGATGCGGGCGATCTTGGCGATGACCGCCTCGATTTCCTTCGGGCTGATGGTCTTGCGGCGCTTGGATTCGGATAGAAGATGCTGTGCGGCGCCGGCCTCGTCGATTACGTCGATGGCCTTGTCGGGCAACTTGCGGTCATGGATATAGCGCGCCGAGAGGTCAACGGCGGCCTTGATCGCATCATGGGTGTAACGCAGATCATGGTGCTTCTCGAAATAGGGCTTCAACCCCATGAGGATCTTCACCGTATCGTCCACAGACGGCTCGTTCACGTCGATCTTCTGGAACCGGCGGCTGAGCGCGCGGTCCTTTTCGAAATGCTGGCGGAACTCCTTGTAGGTGGTCGACCCCATGCAGCGCAGCTTGCCGCCCTGAAGGGCGGGCTTCAACAGGTTGGAGGCATCCATGGCCCCGCCCGAAGTGGCGCCAGCGCCGATCACCGTATGGATTTCGTCGATGAAGAGGATCGCGTCTTCATGATCCTCCAACTCCTTCACCACGGCTTTCAGCCGCTCTTCGAAGTCGCCGCGATAGCGGGTGCCAGCCAAAAGTGCGCCCATGTCGAGCGAAAAGATGGTTGATCCGGCCAGAATGTCTGGCGTTTCGCCACGGGTGATTTTCAGCGCCAGTCCTTCGGCAATCGCCGTCTTGCCGACGCCGGGGTCGCCGACCAGAAGCGGGTTGTTCTTGCGGCGGCGGCAGAGAACCTGAATGCAGCGCTCAACCTCCGCATCGCGGCCGATCAGCGGATCGACATCACCCTTCTTGGATTTGTCGTTGAGATTGACACAATATTTGTCGAGCGCACTTTCCTTGCCCTCACCCTCCGCATGATCGGCGGCATGGCTATCGCTCGGGTCTGAGGCGCCGGTGATCGGACGCGGTTCGCCAAAGGACGGGTCCTTTGCCACGCCATGGGCGATATAGTTTACCGCGTCATAGCGGGTCATGTCCTGTTCTTGCAGGAAATAGGCGGCGTTGGATTCGCGTTCGGCAAAGATGGCCACCAGAACGTTGGCCCCCGTCACCTCTGTCCGGCCAGAGGATTGGACGTGAATGGCGGCGCGTTGGATGACGCGTTGAAAGGCGGCGGTTGGCACGGCCTCCGACCCTTCGACGTCCGTCACGAGGGTCGAAAGATCGTCCTCTATGAATGTCTGCAATGTGCCGCGCAATTCATCGAGATCGACCGTGCAGGCGCGCATGACTTTCGCCGCCTCCGGCTCATCGAGAAGTGCGAGCAGCAAATGTTCCAGCGTTGCCAGTTCGTGTCGCCGCGCGTTGGCCAGGGCCAGCGCTGCATGGATTGCCTGTTCCAGTGTATTCGAAAATGATGGCACTTGCGTGCTCCTTTCCTCCGGGCGAGTCGCGTGGTCCACACGCTCACCTTGGCCTCATGACATTAAAGTTCGGTGGAAATCCGGCATCTTCAAGGGGAAACTGCGCGAATTTGTTGATGATGACCCAATAAGAAGCAAATTGTGATCGGTACGTGACTAATTCGCTAAGAAGTCGCGCTCTGCGCGGGCCGGAAACACCTGGTGGGCGGGTCAGAAACTGTCTTTGCGGGCGCGGAGTTCCGCAAAACAGTCCGCATCACTGGCATCCGGCATGCCGAGGCGGCGTTTCATTGCTGGGTCGGTGGCGCGCAGGAAAGGGTTTGTTGCGCGTTCTTCGGCAAGGCTGACGGGCAGGGTTGGCAAACCTTGCGCGCGCAAAGCCGCAACGCGGGCCGCCCGATCGGCCAGCGCCGCATTGTCCGGGTCCACCGATTGCGCGAACCGGATGTTGGACGCGGTATATTCATGGCCCGAATAGACCAGCGTGTCATCGGGCAGGGTGGCCATGTTTGAAAGGCTTTGCCACATCTGTGCGGGCGTACCTTCGAACAGACGCCCACAGCCGCAACTCATCAGGCTGTCGCCCGAAAAAAGCGCGCGGCTGAGGGGGAAGTGAAAGGCAATATGGCCGACGGTATGGCCCGGAACGTCGATGACATGCGCCTCTTCAAGGCCGATGCGGATCCGGTCACCTGCGATCAGTCCCTCTTCCAGCGCGGGCAGGCGATGGGCATCGGCCCGCGCGCCAAAGACCCGTGCGCCGGTTGCCGCAGACAGGCTTTCGACCCCGGCGATATGGTCGTCGTGATGATGGGTGATCAGCACATGGGTGGCGCGCCAGCCCCGACCGCGCAGCGCATTCAGCACCGCCGAGGCATCGGGCACATCTATCACCGCCGTTGCCGCCGTGGCAGCGTCGTGCGCCAGATAGGCGTAATTGTCGGCCAGACATGGAACGGTGACTATTTCCAACGGCATGGTTTTGGTTGCGATATCCCTATGCTACGGTGCGAATTGTGACCCAGGAGTGGAGCAAGCGCAATGCACCTTGATGTGCTTGATCTGAGGAATTTCTATTATCGCACGCCCCTGGGTCGGGTGGCGCAAAAGGCGGTGCGCGACAAGGTATGCAGCCTGTGGCCAGAGGCGAAGTCACTGACGGTGGCGGGTTATGGTTTTGCCGTTCCGATGTTGCGGCCCTATCTGGCAGAGGCGCGGCGGGTCATCGCGCTGATGCCCGCGCCGCAAGGTGTCATGCCTTGGCCCGCCGGTTTGCCGAATGTCTCAGTGCTGAGCGAGGAGACGCGCTGGCCAATCGAGACGGGCATGATCGACCGGCTTTTGGTCATGCACGGATTGGAAACCTCGGACCATCCCGCGCAGCTTCTTGATGAATGCTGGCGGGTATTGGGGCCCGGCGGGCGGGCCCTTTTCATCGTGCCGAACCGCAGCGGTCTGTGGGCGCGGGCCGATGCGACGCCCTTTGGCTATGGCCGACCCTATTC
>JBARVM010000030.1:0-15704 GCA_049646265.1 Paracoccaceae bacterium | reverse complement strand
CTTCTGATCTTCATCGTCTTCTTCCGGGTCTTTACCCTGCCCGCCTATACGATGCTTGGCCTTTGGTTCGCCTTCCAGATTTTTGGCGGTCTCGGCAGCTCTGCCACCGATGGCGGGGTGGCCTATTGGGCGCATGGCGGTGGCTTCGTGGCCGGGCTTCTCCTGACCCTGCCACTTTGGGCGCGCCGGGGGGCGGGCGGCTGGTGGCGCGAAACCCACGGCCATCCGCCACATGCGGAAAACCAGTATAACCCCGCCAATATCCCGCTGGTCAGACGCCGCAAATGACCCTTTGCGGGCCTAGGGGCCCTGCCGAATACCGATGCCGCGCCCGCAGCCGGTTCACGCCCCGATCAGGCAGGTTCGCGCAATAGGTCGGCCATCGACTTGAAAAGCTCGCTATTCGCCGCGATCAGCGCGCCGCTTTCGAAAATCTCGCGCCCATCGCGCAGCGCTTCGACAAAGCCGCCCGCCTCGCGGACAAGCAATAGCCCCGCCGCGACATCCCAAGGCGACAGTTCGCGTTCCCAGTAGCCGTCATAGCGCCCCGCCGCCACATAGGCGAGGTCCAAGGCTGCCGCCCCCCAGCGCCGCACACCCGCGCAGGCCGGCATCAGCCGGGCCAGATCGCGCACCGTGGCCGGCAGGGTGGATTTGGTCCCGTAGGGCACGCCGGTGGCAAAGACCGCCTCGGCCATGACCCGGCGCGCCGAAACGCGCAGCCTTGTGTCATTCATCCAGGCGCCCTGGCCCTTTTCGGCCCAGAAAAGTTCGTCCTTGGCCGGATCGAAGATCACCGCGGCGACAATCTCGCCCTTATGTTCCAGCGCGATCGACACCGCCCAGTGCGGCAGGCCGTGCAGGAAGTTCGTCGTCCCGTCGAGGGGGTCGACAATCCAGCGCCGCGTCGGGTCCTGCCCGTCTGTCTCGCCGGTTTCCTCGCCCAGCCAGCCATAGGTCGGCCGCGCGCCCATCAGCTCTTCCTTGATGATCTTCTCGGCCGCAACATCCGCCCGGCTGACGAAATCGCCCGCGCCTTTCAGCGAGACCTGCAGATTCTCTACCTCGCGGAAATCTTTCACGAGGCTGCGTCCCGCCTTGCGGGCGGCCTTGATCATCAGGTTCAGGTTGGCGCTGCCATGCATCTTTCGGGCTCTCCAAGGGTCAGGCTGCCCCTATAAGGGGGCCGGGCCGTGATGTGAAGGGCCCTGACCTAGCCGCGTTGCAATTTCACCGCCTCGCTGCGCGCCAGCCGCAGGAAATAGGCCAGATAGGGCTCTGCCGCCTGTTCGGCGCGCGTGGCGCCATACATGCGCTTGGTGATGCCCTTTTCGCCCAGCCGTTTCGTCACATAGTCGGGTTTGTATTTCACTTCGCGCAGCACCCAGTCTGGCAGCACCGCCACACCCCGGTTGGAGGCGACAAGCATCAGGATCACCGCCGTCAGCTCCACCTGCCGCACCGCGCGCGGCTCCACCCCGGCGGGGTTGAGAAAGCTGGTGAAGACATCAATGCGCGAACGGTCAACCGGATAGGTGATCAGCCGCTGATCGCGCAGGTCCTCCGGTTCTATATGATGGCGCGCCGCGAGCGGGTTCTGGGCGGCGGCGACCAGGGTGGGCGAATAGTCGAAAAGCGGGTTGAAGATCACCTCCTTCGACCCGTCCGGGTCGGAGGAGATCACCAGATCGACTTCCTCGCGCAAGAGCGCGGGCATCGCATCAAAGGCAAGGCCGGGGCGGATATCGACATCGATATCGGGCCAGGCATGGCGGAACTGTTCCAGAACCGGGAAAAGCCAGTCATAACAGGCATGGCATTCCAGCGTGATATGCAGCCGCCCCGACCGACCGGCCCGGAGTGCTGCAAACTCCTCGCTTGCCGCTTCGAGTTCGGGCAAGATCCGTTCGGCCAGCCGCAACAGCTTGACCCCCGCCGCCGACAGGCGCAAGGGCCGCGCGCGGCGCACGAACAATTCTACCCCCGCCTGATCCTCCAGCCCCTTCATCTGATGGCTGAGTGCCGACTGGGTAATATGCAAAAGCCCCGCCGCCTTGGCCATGCCGCCAGAATCATGGATGGCCTTGATGGTGCGCAGATGCCGAAGTTCCAGATGCATGGCGGTATCCTTTAGTTCAATTCATATAGTATGTGAATATTATGAATTTGTCTCAGAATTTTTGCCGTGCGACAAGTGAGGTCAGAGAAGGATATATCATGACCAAACAACCCGCCATTTCATTCGAATTTTTCCCGCCCCGCGATCTCGGGGCTTCGTTCCGCCTGTGGGAAACGGTGCAGGCCCTGGCACCGCTCAACCCCGATTTTGTGTCGGTCACCTATGGCGCAGGCGGCACCACGCGGCAGCTGACCCATGAGGCGGTCGAGACGATCAGCCGTCATTACGCGCTCAATGTCTCGGCGCATCTGACCTGCGTCGGGGCGACACGCGCCGAAACACTTGCCATTGCCAAATCCTACGCCGCTGCTGGCGTGAAAGAAATTGTGGCCCTTCGCGGCGATCCTGAACTGGACGCTGATGGCAGCCCCGCCGCCTTCCAGCCCCATCCCGACGGCTTTGCCAATTCGGTCGAACTGGTGCGCGCGCTGGCCGAAACCGGCGATTTCACTCTCCGCGTCGGCGCCTACCCTGAACGCCACCCGGAGGCTGCCGATCTGGCCGCCAATGTCACCTGGCTGAAGCAGAAGATCGACGCCGGCGCGAGCGGCGCCATCACCCAGTTCTTTTTCGAGGCGGAAAGCTTTCTGCGGTTCCGCGACGCCTGTGCCGCTGCGGGCATTACCGCGCCGATCACGCCCGGTGTCCTGCCGGTAACCGACTGGGCGGGCACCAAACGCTTTGCCGCCCGCTGCGGCGCCAGCATACCCGCCTGGCTGGACGATGCCTTCACCCGCGCCATTGCGACGGACAATGAGCGGCTGTTGGCCACCGCTATCGCGACAGAGCTTTGTGACGATCTTCTTTGCGAAGGTGTCGAGGCGCTGCATTTCTATACGCTCAACCGCCCGCAGATGACCCGCGATGTCTGCCAGGCGTTGGGGATCAACCCAAGTCTGGCGTTGGAAAAGGTCGCCTGAACAGGCGGCCTTTCTGGCGCATTCTCCCTTCCCGGTTTCGGGGGCGCACCTTCGGGTGCGTTTTTTTTGGCCTCACGGCAGATGCCGAGCGATTCCCGGGTGCCTGTGCAAACAGCTACGAAATGCCTATTGGCCGGGGTTGTTCAAATGCGGATCCAGCCTTAGCAGATGTTGGGCGCGGCGGGTTTGCTGGGCGCTGGGGTGAATGGTTTCCGACGGGTCAGACCCGACGTGGCGGCGCGCCCTAAGCAAGAAGGCCTTGCCCCAGCCGCCCCATGTGCCGACGCTTGGCGCATCCGGGTCTGTTGGCAGATCGGCGCGCCAGCCATCTGGCAGGCCAAGCCCCAGCTGTTCGATCTTGCCCAACATCCAGACCAGCGGGATATTCGACAGGGGCCGGGCCGCCGCGAACCCCGAAAGCTGGCCACCGACATCGCCATGCGAGCCGCGAAACCAGACCTGCTCCACCCGCCCATGCCAGTCGCCGGAACTTGTGTCCCATCTGACCGGATCAAAGGCGGCGCGGTTTTCGTCCATCGCCAGCGCGTGATAGCCATGGCGGACATTGCGGCTTAACGCATGGTTGTGGAACTCGTGCTGCGGCTCCGTCCACATCCACAATAGCGGCAGGCGAACGCCCAGCGCCTTGACCGTATCAAAGACGCCAATCATCTCGATCTCGACCTTGGGGTGGCAAAAGCGCCGGGCAAACTCCGCCGACCCGCCAGAGAAATCGCCGATCTGATAATAGCGGTAAGCCGCCATCACATTGCGTTCGGTCGCGGCTTCTGCCGTCAAAAGCCCGACACTGTCGATCACCCCGGCGAGGGAGCGCACCGCAAAGGCACCGCGCGAATAGCCCAGAAGAAAGATGCGGTCCCCCGGGCGATAACGGCTGGCCAACCAGCCGTAGGCACGGCGGATCTGCCGGTTGATGCCGCGCCCCATGGCAACGCTCGCCGTGTCGGACCAGACATGCCACTGCACCCCCGCCTCGTAATAAAGCGACAGCCGCGCCCCGTCGGGCGAGGCGCGCAGCATCTTGTAAATCAGTCCGATATTGGTTTCCTGGCCCGGTGTGAGATTGCCGAGCGTACCATCAAGCAGGATCACATGGTCGGTGGCCGGTCGCCCGCCGCCAGTTGGGCCCACCTTCTGCGTCGCCCGGGTTTCAATCCGGCGTCCTATCCGCAAAAGGCCCAATAGGCGGTCTGTCAGACCGAACAACACTGTTCCATCCCCTTTAGCCCAACCACTTGGTCAGGATACTACAGCTAAAGACTTGACGGAACGTTTCGATAAGGCAAGGGGGCCGAGATCAAAACAGTCGGCCACCTGCGTAACGATTGCGTAATATTTGGTGAACGCTGTCAGACTTCCAGCGACATGACCGTGGCGATCTGCACCTGACCGAAACCGTTGAAGGGCGTGTTGGTCGCGGTGGAATAGGCGCCCATCCCTTCGATCACGAAATAATCCCCTTCGGCAATATCGCCGGGCAGGTTGATCTCTCCCGGCAACCGGTCGACGGAATCGCAGGTCGGCCCAAAGATGATGCGCGGCTGCGGCGGGCCTGCGCGCTTGATCCCCTCGCTGCTGATTACCGAAACGCGGCTGATCATGCCGGTCAGCGGCAGTTCGTCCATGCAGCCATAGGTGCCGTCGTTCAAGAAGACATGCGCGCCGTCACGCACCGCCTTGACCCGCGCGGCAGAGGCGAAACATTCCGCCACCAGCCCGCGGCCCGGCTCGCAAACCAGCGCTGGCCGGTCGGCCCCAAAGGCCCGGTCGGCGACCTTGTCGATCATGGCGAAGATCGCACCAAGCTGCGGCAGTTCGCCATGCACGCGGTAGGACGGGAAACCCCCGCCGGTGTTCAGCCGCCGCGCCTTGACGCCAGCCATCTTGCAGATATCCGCCGCCGCCAGGATATAGCTCTCCCACGCGGCCGGGTCGGTGCATTGCGTGCCCGGATGGAAGGTCAGGGACGGGATGAAACCCGCCGCCGCCACCTGCCGCAGCAGATCGGCCGCAAGCTCGATCGGGGCGCCGAATTTCGCGCCGAAATTATAGGCCGCACCCGCCACCGGCAGCTTGAAACGCACGGTAATTTCGGTGCCCGCCGCCGGCACAAGCTCGATCAGCTTTTGCAGTTCCGACTGGCTGTCGACGGAATAGGAATTGACGCCCTGCTCGACGGCAAAGGCGATTTCGTGGCGCGCGCGCACCGGATTGTTGAAATGCAGCGCCGCGCCGGGCGCGAGGCGGCGGATCAGCGCGATTTCCGCGGGCGAGGCCACGTCAAAACCGTTGATCCCCGCCGCCACCAGATTCTGGATGACGATCTCGTCGGGGTTCGACTTGACCGCATAGGTCACAAGGCCCGGAAAGCCCTCGATAAAGACCCGCGCCGTCGACTGCAGGACCGACGGGGCGAAGAACATGACCGGATGGTCGGGTTGTGTTGCGCGGATAAATTCGGACGGTTTTGTCCAGATCGTTTTAGAAAGCCCCATCGGCGTGCCCTTTGCCAATAAGGCGCAGCCACCTTTTTCCCCGGCTTTACGGGTTAGAAGACGCTTACGCGGTCAACCAACCAGGCCAGGTGCGCAAGGCGCCCTTTCACCTGAACGAAGTCTGCGCGATATGGGACACATTTTGACCGATCTAAAGTGTAGAATTGCAGCGAATAGTCGTTATAATGACGAAGCGGGCAATCAAATTGTAAGGCGTTGCAAATGGATGACTTGGATCGCGCGCTACTGGCGCTTTTGGGGGCCGATGCCCGCATGTCGGTGGCCACGCTGGCGCGGCGGCTGCGTTCTGCGCGCTCCACCATACAGGCGCGGCTGGAGCGTCTGGAAAGCAATGGCATCATCGCGGGCTATACGCTCAAGCTTGGCGAGGCCGCGCGCCAGGGCCGCATTCGCGCTACGGTCTTGCTGAGCATAGAGCCGCGCAGCCAGCCCAATGTATTGTCGCGGCTGCGGGCGCTGGCAGAGGTGGAAAAGGTTTCGACCACCAGCGGCCGGGTTGACCTCTTGCTGCAGATCTCGGCGCCCTCGCCCAGCATTCTTGACAATGTGCTTGACCAGATCGGCGAGATGACCGGGGTAAAATCCTCTGAAAGCCTCATTCATCTTTCGACAAAGATCGACCGCACCGTCTAGGCGCCCACCCGTCTTGCGGACAGGGGCCAGCCCACAGCAAAGCTTGCACTTTCCGGCAAAATCCGCTCCTCTGCCCCTGAAAACCAGTCAGCGCCATGGGCGACCATGACAAGAGCGGGGGCAGCCCATGGAAACGGTCAAATTCACCCAGATGAAAGACGGCACCAAGGAGGAATATGAGTTCCTCACCGCGCATGAGATTGACCATACCAAACATACCGCCGACCGGCTGCTGGCCGCGCTGGTCGATCTCGACAAGGGCCTGTCGGGCTACCGCATCACCCGGCTTGGCCATTCCTTGCAATCGGCCACCCGCGCCTGGCGTGACGGGGCCGATACGGACTGGGTCGTTGCCGCCCTTCTTCATGATATCGGTGATATTTACGCGCCCTATAACCATGATGAATATGCCGCAACGATCCTGAAACCCTTCCTGCGCGAGCAATGTACCTGGGTCGTGCAGACCCATGGGGATTTCCAGATGCTCTATTACGGCCACCATGTCGGCGGCGACCAGCACAAGCGCGAACGCCACCGGGGCAATGCCTATTTCGACGATTGCGCCGCCTTTTGCGAACGCTGGGATCAGGCGAGTTTTGACCCCGATTATGACACGCTGCCAATCGAGTTTTTCGCCGCCATGGTGCGCGAAGTCTTTGACCGCAAACCCTATGACCCGGCGGTGATCGCCGCAGGCCGTCGCGAACCGCTTGTCCGCCCAGAGGTTGCCCGCGAACGCCTGGTCTGAGGCAACTCGATTTGCGCTAAAGACGGGGCTTTCCTGGCACAGATGCGGCACCCGCAAGCAGGATCGCACTGACATTTTCCATCCGGTCGCGCGCCAGCAGCCTTTGGTCATCCCCCGCAAAGCTGCTTTCGAACAACTGCTCGAACTGGCCCAGCGCAAATTCGCGGCTGACCCCATCGGGGCGCAGGCTGCACCGAATCCAAAGCCCGTCGATCAAGGAAATAATCATGTGGGTCGTCACCTCGGCCCGGTCGGCACTGATGATGCGGCTTAGCGCCGAATGCAGGTTGGTCCAGTTCCGCCGGTAGATAACATTCTGAATACGCTGGTATCTTTGGTCATGCGGAACTTCGGAACACATGGCGACCCAGCCATGCGCAACTTTCGGCGTGAAACTGACGGGCGAAAAATTGGCCTGCAGCACCGCATAGACACGTTCCCAAGGGGTCTGGGCGATTTTCAAAAGCGTGACCGCCTCGTTCAACAAAACCGTATTTGCTTGGCGCAAGGCAGATTCCAGCAACGCATCCTTGCTCTTGAAATAATGCAGCACACTCGCTTTCGAGACACCGGCAATATCGGCGACCGTCTGCAGGGTCGTGCCCTGTAGCCCATGTTTTGACAAGGATAGATAGGCAGCCTCGGCAAATTCAGATTTGCGAATCTTGGCAAGGCTTCGACGCGACATGATCACCTGCTCTTCACGAATTTATTGACTCATTATTCAGATTACTGTCTCCTAGGTCAATATTGACCCATGGGTCAGCATAATGACCGCTGGGTATGGTCAAGAAAAATGCCAGCCGGGACATATGGGTGGGCTGGAAAAACGATGGGGAGAATCACATGAGACGACCGATTACCTACGCACTCGTGGCAGTCTTGGCAGCCAGCGGCTCAAACGCTGCCGATCTCGGCGCGGTGGACGAACCGATCAAGCTGGCGATCAATGAATGGACCGGCCAACATATCAGCACCCGCATCGCTGGCAGCATGCTGGAGGCGGCGGGCTACAAGGTCGAATATGTCACCGCGGGCTATATGAACATGTGGCAGGCCATGGCCGATGGCGAGGTTCATGCAGCACTTGAGGTCTGGAGCTCGAACGTCTCCGACCAGTTCGGCAATATGCAGGCGGAAGGTCAACTGGAAGATCTGGGTGATCTTGGTTTGGCGGCGCGCGAGGGGATCGCCTATCCCGCGCATGTGGCCGACATCTGTCCCGGCCTTCCCGATTGGCAGGCGCTGAAGGATTGTGCCGCCGGTTTCGCCACCGCCGAAACCTTGCCATCGGGCCGTTTGCTTGATTATCCGGCCGACTGGGGCACACCGGGTGCAGACCGGATCGGTGCGCTTGGCCTGCCGTTCAAGGCGATCCCAGCCGGATCCGAAGGGGCGCTGGTCGCCGAGATTCGCGCCTCGACCGAAAAACAGACGCCGCTTCTGATCACCTTCTGGCAGCCGCATTGGGCCATGTCGGCCTACGATATGCAATGGGTCGCCCTGCCCGTCGGGGAACCTGCCTGCTACGACGATCCTGCCTGGGGCACCAATCCTGACAGTATCAACGACTGCGATTTCCTGCCGACCCGCATATTCAAGGCCTCCTGGCCGGGTATCGCCGACAAATGGCCAGCGGCCCACGAGATTCTGGCCGCCTACCAGCTGGCCACCGATCAGCAACAGCCGATGATGGGTGCTGTGGATGTCGATGGCAAACCGGTCGAAGAGGTGGTCGCACAGTGGATGGCCGATAACGAGGCGGTCTGGAAACCGGTCGTCGACGCCGCAACCAAGTGAGCGCGGCGCGATGACCGGCGAAGTAAGCGGCGCCGCTGCCATTTCCTGCAAGGGAGTTTGGCAGGTGTTTGGCGCCGCCGCAAAGGAAAGGCTGGACGCCGCCCGTGCAAAGGCGGGCGGCGACAGCGCTGCAGCGGCAGAGGCCCTGCGCGACGCAGGCCTCATCCCCGCCGTTCAGGACGCCAGTTTCGAGGTCGCCAAGGGCGAGCTGTTCGTGATCATGGGTCTGTCAGGCTCTGGCAAGTCCACATTGATCCGCTGTATCGCCCGCCTGATCGAGGCTACCGACGGCGACATCCTGATCGATGGCGAAAATATTCTGACCGCCGAGAAAAAACGCCTCACCACCCTGCGCCGCCGCAAGCTTGGCATGGTCTTTCAGCATTTCGGCTTGTTTCCCCATATGACCGTGGCGCAGAACGTTGCCTTCCCCTTGAAGATGCAGGGCCAGACAAGGGCCGAGCGTCTGGCGCGGGCGGCGGAAGTGATCCGCCTGGTCGGGCTCGAAGGGCGCGAAGGGGCCTATCCGCGCGAACTGTCCGGCGGGCAGCGCCAAAGGGTCGGCATCGCCCGCTCGCTCGCCGTCAATCCCGACATCTGGTTTCTGGATGAACCCTTTTCGGCGCTCGACCCTTTGATCAGGCGGCAGTTGCAGGACGAGTTTCTCAAGATTCAGGCTACCCTGCGCAAGTCGATCGTCTTTATCACTCACGATATTGCCGAGGCGCTGAAGATCGCCGACCGTATCGCGATCATGAAGGATGGCAGGATCGTGCAGATCGGCACGCCGGCCGAAATTGTGCTGAACCCGGTGAACGCCTATGTGGCCGAGTTTTCGCGCGATGTGGCCAAGGGGCGGCACGCGCGCGTGGCCTCGGTCATGCAGCCGAACGACCGTGCCGAGGGCGCCTTTCCCGATGATCCGCATCTGCGTACCGACATGACGCTGGAAACCGCCCTTGCCTCTTGCATGTCGCTCTATCAGCCGGTGCCGGTGCGCGACGGCAGCGGTCAGATCGTCGGCATGGTCCACCCTGAAGCCTTCGCCAAGGCTCTGCAAGTGGACAGGGACTGAGGCGATGTTCCCGCGCGCGCTCTTTTCAGATCGGCCCGGTGTGGCGATTGGTCTTTTGACCACGGCGGTCGGCATCCTGTGCCTCTTGCTGCAACCCGGCCTGCCATGGCTTGGCACGTGGCCAGAGGCGCTGACCCTGCCGCTCTCGGACTGGGTCGGCAGTGGACTGGCCTGGCTACTTGGCCTTCTGAAACCAGCGGCACGGCTCTTTTCAAGCCTTCTCGAATATCCGATGGGCTGGTCAAACTGGCTCTTCGGCCAGACGCCCTGGCCTATCGTGATCGCGCTTGTCACCGCCTTTGGCTGGTGGGTGGGCGGGCTGTCGATGGCGCTTTTGGGCGTTGTCGGGCTTGGGCTGGTCCTGTCGTCAGGCTACTGGGCGGAAAGCATGAATACCTTGGCGCTGGTCGCGGTTTCGGTGCCGCTTGCGACCCTGCTCGGGGCGGCTATCGGCATTGCTGCCTATGACCTGCCGCGGATCAGGGCGCCCATCCAGACCGCGCTCGACGTCATGCAGACCGTCCCCACCTTTGCCTATCTCACGCCGCTTCTGGTGCTTTTCGGCTTTGGCCCGGTGGTCGGCCTGATCGCCTCTGTCATCTATGCCGCGCCGCCGATGGCGCGCAATGTTCTCTTGGGGCTTCAACGCGTAGAAGAGGAAATCAAGGAAGCCGCCCTGATGAGCGGCGCCAACCGCCTTCAACAACTGTTCCTGATCGAATTGCCCGCGGCCAAGACGCAAATCCTCGTCGGCCTCAACCAATGCCTGATGGCCTCGCTCTCGATGGTGATCATCGCAGCCGTCATCGGCGGCTTTGACGATATCGGCTGGGAGGTGCTTTTGACCATGCGCAAGGCCCTGTTCGGGCAAAGCCTGCTGGCCGGGTTGGTGATTGTCGCCTTTGCAGTGATCATCGACCGGATGAGCGCCAAGATGGCAACCGAACGGCACCGCTACGACCGGCGGGTCGCCATGGCTATTATCGCCGCCGGGCTGGCGCTTGCGCTCCTCTTCGGGTTTGGAGGCCTTGCTGACCCATCAGGGCTGCCGCTGCTCGATCCGCTCGCCGACCGCGTTGATGCGGCACTCAGCGCCTTTACCGTTCGCAATGGTGCAGCCCTTGATCAGCTGAAGAACGGCGCGATGTTCTACGCTCTCTTGCCCATCAGGATCGGGCTTGATGACGCCGTTCTGCCCTTTACCTGGGGATTTCAATGGACCAACGCGATGAGTATCGCCTGGCTTGCGGCAAGTGCGCTGATGGCCGGACTACTTTGGGCAAGCGGGCGCAGCACCGCAGGCGCCGCGCTCCTCGCGCTCAGCATCTTGCCGCTGGTTGGGGTCGCCCATCTGCCATGGCCCTTCGTTCTGGTCGGTGTAACCGGTCTCGCCTGGCTCTCCGGTGGGCGGCGCCTGTCGCTTTTCGTGGCGGCCATGATTGGCCTTCTGATGTTGTCGGGCCTTTGGGAACGGGCGCTCTTGTCGCTTTATCTTGTGGGCGTCTCGGTTCTGGCCTGCGCCTTTGTGGGCGGCGCCATCGGTCTTGCCTCTGCCGTCAGCCCCATGCTCTGGCGCCTTGTACGGCCGGTTTGCGACATGCTGCAGACCATTCCGCTTTTCGTCTTTCTGATCCCCGCCCTGATGTTCTTCCAGATCGGCGAATTCTCGGCTTTCCTTGCGATCTGCGCCTATGCGATCGTCCCGATGATCCGCTACACCCAACACGGGCTGACCAACACGCCCGAGGAACTGCTGGAGGCCGCGGTAACCTCCGGCGCGACGCCCCTGCAAACCCTGATAGAGGTGCGCGCACCCTATGCGACGCCGACAATCCTTCTGGGGCTCAACCAGACCATTCTCTATGCATTCTCGATGCTGGTTATTGCTGCGCTGATCGGCACGACCGGTCTTGGTCAATCGATCTACCTTGCGCTTGGGCGCGCCGATCTCGGCCTCGGTATAACCGCCGGTATTGCCATGGCCATTCTGGCGCTGGTCGCCGACCGCATCGTTCAGGGCTTTGCCGACGGCCGCCGCAAGGCGCTTGGCCTGTAACCGGTGGATTTTTGAGGAAGGGGATTTCATGTTTAGTTCGATAAAAACAGCCGAGGAGGCGATCCTGACACTTCAGGAATGGGGCTTTCCGGTGCCCATTGCCTATGGGCCGGGCCGCCTTGCCGAGATTGGCACCCGCTGCAACGGCATGGGTCTTGCCAATCCGCTGGTGGTAACCGACGCGGGGAGCCGTGATCTGCCCTTTATCGCACGCCTTGTGACCTATCTTGAGGCGGCGGGGCTGAAGACGGCGGTTTTCAGCGGCATTTCGCCAAACCCGCGCGATGACGAAATCGGAGCGGGCCGCCGGATGTTTCGCGAGGGCGGTCATGACGCCGTGATCGCCATTGGCGGCGGCAGCGGCATGGACGGCGGCAAGGCCGTCTGCCTTACCGCCAATAATGACATCGACCTCTGGGCCTTCGAGTATGAACAATCGCCCCCCGCCATTGCAAAGGGTCAGCCCTTTCCGACGCTGATCTGCATTCCGACAACCGCAGGCACCGGTGCTGAAACCGAAAGCACGGCGATGGTGACGCATCTTGGCAAGCAGATGAAATTCTGCGTCTGGCACCCGACACTCAAACCGGCCCTGGCGCTGCTTGACCCCGAGCTGACACTCGGCCTGCCGCCACGTCTGACCGCCTGGACCGGGGCCGACGCCTTGACCCACGCGATAGAGGCCTATTCCGTCCCGGGTCTTTCGCCCCTTTGCGACGGGATCGCCCTTGAAGGTCTTCGGCTGATTGCCCGCTGGCTGCCGATCGCGGTCCGCGAACCGGCGAACCTGCAAGCGCGGGGCGGGCTTTTGCTCGGCTCCTGCCTCGGCGGGATCGCGTTTCTCAAGGGGCTCGGTCTGGTTCATGCCATCGCGCATGTGGTCGGGGCCGAGTATAACACCCATCACGGGCTGACAAATGCGGTCTTGCTGCCGCATGTCTTGCGCTACAATCTGCCTGCCTTGCCAGAGAAGATCGCCCCGATGGCGCAGGCCATGGGACTGGAGGCAACAGATGGTGCTGCCCTTCTGGCCGCTGTCGAACGGCTTCTGGCCGACATCGGAATTCCGCAAGACGCGGCCTCTGTCCGTGTTCCGGCCGACAGTATCGGGCGGCTGTCGCGCAAGTCGATGCTCGACAGTGCCTTTGCCACCAATCCAAGGGTCGCCACGATGGAGGATCTGAACCGCATCCTCACCGAAGCGCTGGTGCAACAGCCGCATCCCACCGGGTAGCCAGCCAACCGGCAAGGGACGATTACCGAAGCACCCCTTCCCTCGCCCCCCACCATTGGTTAAGCCGAAGTCAGACAAAAGGGGGGCGGCGGCATGCGGATCGGGGTCTTGGGTTGCGGGGTGATCGCCAGCGCCGTGGTGCGCGGCATTGCCTTGGACGGGCATCAGATCACCCTCTCGGAACGCAGCGCCCGGCATGCACAGGCGCTGGCCGCGGAATTTCCCGCCATCACCATCGCCGCCAATCAGGCCGTGGTCGATGCGAGCGAGGTGATCTTTCTCGGCCTCATGGCCGATGCGGCGCCCGCCATTCTCGGGGCGCTGCAGTTCCGCCCCCAGCAAAGGATCATCAGCTTCATGGCCGGCGCTTCGCTGGCAGAGGCTGACCAGATGGTCCGACCAGCCCGTGCCGTCGCCCTAATGATGCCCTTCCCGGCCATCGCCACAGGCGGATCGCCGGTGATGATGCAGGGCGACGCAGGGCTGGTGGGCGAAATTTTCGGTGCCAGAAACCAGATTTTTCCACTTGCCAGCGACGCGGAAATGGCCGCCTACCTTTGCGCGCAGGCGGTCCTGTCGCCCGTGGCCCGCATGATCAGCGAAACCGCCGACTGGCTGGCCGACCGGGGCACCGACCGGGCGCAGGGCGAAGCGTTTCTGCGGCTTCTCATCGCCTCCAGCCTTGCCGGTTCGCAGTGCGACAGGCTGATCGGGGCGCTCAACACCGAAGGCGGCTACAACCAGCGCCTGCGCCTGCATATGGAAGAAAGCGGCATGGGCACCGCACTGAAAGCCGGGCTGAACCGCCTCTCCTGATCGCGCCCCCCTCGCGCCCCCTTCCCCTTCCGGGTGCCATTCGCTATGGAAAACCCAATCAAGACGGGACGCTAACAATGCCGATGGAAAAGACCTTCAACGCCGCCGAAGCCGAGGCCCGGATTTCCAGGGAATGGCTCGACGCCAAAGCCTTCGCCGCGGGCGCCAACGCCAAGCCCGGCGCCGAGGCCTTCTCCATCGTCATCCCACCGCCGAACGTCACGGGCTCCCTTCACATGGGCCACGCCTTCAACAACACGCTGCAGGACATCCTGACCCGGTGGCACCGGATGCGCGGCCATGACACGCTCTGGCAGCCCGGCACCGACCATGCCGGCATCGCCACCCAGATGGTCGTCGAACGCGAGCTGGCGCAGGAAGGCAACAAGGGCCGCCGTGACATGGGGCGCGAGGCCTTCACCGCCCGCGTCTGGCAGCAAAAGCAGAAATCCCGCGGCAATATCGTCGGCCAGCTCCAGCGCCTCGGCGCCTCCTGCGACTGGGACCGCGAGGCCTTCACCATGTCCGGCGCCCCCAACTGCCCGCCCGGCGAGGAAGGCAACTTCCACGATGCCGTCATCAAGGTCTTTGTCGACCTCTATAACAAGGGCCTGATCTATCGCGGCAAGCGGCTGGTGAACTGGGACCCCCATTTCGAGACCGCGATCTCCGACCTCGAAGTCGAGCAGATCGAGGTGCAGGGCCAGATGTGGCACTTTAAATACCCGCTCGCGGGCGGCGCCACCTATGAGTATGTGGAAAAGGACGAAGACGGCAACGTCACCTGCCGCGAGACGCGTGACTATATCTCCATCGCCACCACGCGGCCCGAAACCATGCTGGGCGACGGCGCGGTCGCGGTGCATCCGTCCGACGAACGCTATGCGCCGATCGTCGGGCTACTCTGCGAAATCCCGGTGGGGCCGAAGGAACACCGCCGCCTGATCCCGATCATCACGGATGAGTATCCTGATCCCTCCTTCGGCTCGGGCGCGGTGAAGATCACCGGCGCGCATGATTTCAACGACTATGCGGTGGCCAAGCGCGGCAACATCCCCTGCTACCGGCTGATGGACACCCGCGCCCAGATGCGCGCGGACGGCGCGCCTTACGCCGAGGCCGCGACCATCGCCATGGCCGTGGCCAAGGGCGAAAAGACGCTGTCCGAGGCCGAGGTGGACGCGATCAACCTCGTCCCCGACGACCTGCGCGGCCTCGACCGCTATGAGGCCCGCAAACGGGTCATCGACCAGATCACGGCCGAGGGGCTGGCCGTCACCGTGCTGGAAAAGTCGATCGACAAGGAAACCGGCGCCGAACATCTGGAGCGCATCCCGCTCGTTGAGCAGAACAAGATGATGCAGCCGCACGGCGACCGCTCCAAGGTGGTGATCGAGCCGATGCTGACCGACCAGTGGTTCGTCGATACCGCCAAGATCGTCGAACCGGCACTGGAAGCGGTGCGCTCTGGCAAGGTGAAAATCCTGCCCGCGAGCGGCGAGAAGACCTATTACCACTGGCTCGAAAACATCGAACCCTGGTGCATCAGCCGCCAGCTCTGGTGGGGGCATCAGGTGCCGGTATGGTATGGACCGCCGCAGGATGCCGACACCGCACCAGAGGCTCATACAAAAGGTGGGCTTGCCCGCGCTTTCTGCGGCGCCAGCTTCGAGGACGTCAGGTCGCAGGCAGCGCTGGTCTATGAA